>CAMHMM010000001.1 GCA_946186215.1 uncultured Ruminococcus sp.
CATGTACCCCGAATCCGCTCCCGATAAGTCCGAGATATGGACATCGAGCCGCAAGGATGTGGCAACGGTCAGCGATATGGGACTCATCACCGCTGTATCATCGGGCTGCACCACGATCAAGGTCGCATCAGCCGCCAACCCGAATGTAATGGCCAGCGTAAGCGTGCGCGTGTATGATCCCGACGAGGATTATGACGATGATCTGGTTCATGAGATCCATCTTACCGATTATAATTTCGACCTGGATGTGGGCGACACGGAAATGCCCTATGTTTCCATGTATCCCGACTGGGCGGATGATTTCAGCGAGAAGTGGAGCTCCTCCGACACGAATGTAGCAAAGGTCGATTCCAAGGGAAATATCACAGGCGTGGCTCCCGGATATGCCATCGTAACGGTCGCATCCGCAGCTAATCCCGATGTTTTCGCAAGTGTCAGCGTCCATGTAAAGGGCGAGATCTTCATGGGCGGTGCCCGTCCTCAGACATCCTCCGGCAATGCCGATGATGTGGATGACAGGGATTTCATCAGCGTGAATGACGATGATGAGCCCGGTGCAGTAAAGCAGATAAACCTCACCTTCTACACAGCTAATCTCGATATCGGCGATTCGGTAATGCCCATCGTAAGCATGTACCCCGATGATGCGGACGATGTAAGCGAGATCTGGTCCTCCTCCGATGACAATGTTGCCACCGTTGATGACAGGGGCGAGATCACCGCAGTAGGCGTAGGCGACTGCATCATCACGGTAAAGAGCGCATCCAACCCCGATGTTGAGGCAAATGTATCCGTAAGGGTAAATTCAGGCACTACCGAGCCCACATATGTTGAAGGCGTTCTCGTGGTAAACAAGAGCTATGCGCTCCCCGCAAGCTACAATCCCGGCGTTGATCCCGATGCACAGGCTGCCTTTGATGAAATGGCTGCAGCTGCACAGGCAGACAATGCTACTCTCTTCGTGGTATCGGGCTTCCGCTCCTATGACTACCAGTCGCAGCTCTATGAGAGCTATGTTGCTGAGTACGGTCAGGAGGCATCCGACAGGTTCTCCGCACGCCCGGGACACTCCGAGCATCAGACAGGTCTTGCGTTCGATATAAACACCATCGACGATTCCTTCGCAGACACCAAGGAATACGAGTGGCTCAAGGCACACTGCCATGAATACGGCTTCATCATCCGCTATCCCGAGGGCAAGGAGTCCATTACCGGCTACAAGTTCGAGCCGTGGCATGTACGCTATCTGGGCAAGGAGCTTGCAAAGGATGTACATGATTCAGGTCTCACTCTTGAAGAATATCTGGGCCTAGATTCAAAATACAATGACTAAGCGGGCGGGCAGAGCCCGCACCCACCCGGGCGGCAAGGACGACAGCTAACCGTACTTTCATTTGTGAGTAACTCTAACTTGCGGCTCGGAACTCTGATCTCTGCTTTGGACAGCAGGCAAAACCATACACAAAAGCCTCCCTCTGGGAGGGAGATGCCGAGCGCAGTGAGGCGGAGGGGTTCGTCACGGACAAGGCAGGCTGTTTTGGGTAAGTTACCTCAGTTAGCAATATAAAAATATATAACACACAAATCCTTTGGCATACACCACACATCAAAACGATCGGAGGCAGCAGCAATGATATATATAGGCAGCGACCATGCGGGCTATGAGCTCAAAAACGAGGTGATAAAGCATCTTGAGGAGCTCGGTCTCGAGTACCGCAATTTTGGTTCGGTTAACGGCGAATCCGTTGATTATCCCGATGTTGCGGAGGAAGTCTGCACAGCCCTTCTTGCAGGAAATGAAGGCGACAAGGCTATCCTCGTCTGCGGCACGGGCATCGGCATCTCCATCGCCGCAAACAAGATAAAGGGTATCCGTGCGGCTCTGTGTACCGACTGCTACACAGCAAAATACACCCGCTACCACAACAACGCAAACACTCTTTGCATGGGCGGAAGAGTTATCGGCGCAGGTCTTGCCTGCGAGATAGTTGATGCATTCCTCGGAGCAAAGTTCGAGGGCGGCAGGCATCAGCGCAGAGTTGACAAGATCACAGCACTTGAAAATAGGTGATAATATGAATGTAACGATTATAGACCATCCCCTGGTGCAGCATAAGCTCACCCTTCTCAGGGATTCAAACACAGGCTCAAAGGAATTCCGCGAGCTCGTAAGCGAGACTTCCATGCTGATGTGCTATGAAGCTATGAGAGATCTCCCCACCAAGACAATTGAGGTACACACACCGCTCGGCATCGCCAATTCAAAGGTGATATCCGGCAAGAAGCTGGTATTTGTGCCTATCCTGCGCTCAGGTCTGGGTATGACCAACGGCGTTATGGGGCTTATCCCCGCTGCCAAGATCGGCCATATCGGCACCTTCCGCGATCCCGAAACATCGGGCGCAGTAGAGTATTACTGCAAGCTCCCCGCAGATACCGGAGTGCGCACGGCGATCATCGCCGATGTTATGATGGCAACAGGCTTTACCGCCTGCGAAGCTATCAGACTCGTTAAGGAAACAGGCTGCAAGGAGATCAAGTTCATGTGCCTTATCGCCCACCCGAGAGGGATAGAGCTTGTAAACAAGACACATCCCGATGTGCAGATCTACTGTGCGGCAGTAGATACCGAGCTCAGCGATGATCTTTTCATCGTTCCCGGTCTCGGCGATGCGGGAAACAGGATGTTCGGGACAAAATGATCATACATCTTGTCTTACCGGCGATCAGGCAAAGAAAGTATAAGGTTTAAGGAGTTTTACACCAATGTGCGGAATAGTAGGATTTACAGGAATACAGCAGGCTGCGCCCATTCTTCTCGAGGGGCTTTCAAGGCTCGAATACAGAGGATATGACTCCGCAGGCATAGCTGTAAGAGACGGGGAAAGCGATGTAAAGACCGTCAAGGCAAAAGGCCGCCTCAAGGAGCTTGCTGAAAAGACTGATTTCGGCAAGGCTGTAAAGGGCACCTGCGGCATAGGCCACACTCGCTGGGCTACCCACGGCGAGCCCTCCGAGCTCAATGCTCACCCCCATTCCTCGGATGACGGCGCTGTAACAGGCGTTCACAACGGTATCATCGAAAACTACAAGGAGCTCAAGGAAAAGCTCATCAAAAAGGGCTACTCCTTCAGGAGCGCTACAGATACCGAGGTTGCCATAAAGCTTGTGGACTACTACTACAAGAAGACCGGCAGCGATCCTGTGGATGCCATTCACAAGACCATGCTCCATGTGCGCGGCTCCTATGCGCTGTGCATCATGTTCAAGGACCGCCCCGGCGAGATCTGGACAGCCCGCAAGGACAGCCCCATGATAATCGGTCTGACGGAAAATGACACATATGTTGCATCCGATGTTCCCGCTATCCTTAAATACACAAGAACAGTATACTATATAGACAATCTCGAATTTGCCTGCCTCACTCCCGGCAAGGCTACCTTCTACAATATCGACAGCGAGGAGATAGAAAAGCAGCCCGTCACCATCGAGTGGGATACCGAGGCTGCGGAAAAGGGCGGCTACGAGCATTTCATGCTCAAGGAGATACACGAGCAGCCCAAGGCTGTAAGGGATACTCTTGCGTCCCTCGTGAAGGACGGCAGGATCGATCTTTCTCAGGCAGGCCTTTCCGAGGACGAGATAAAGAATATCTCTCAGATATACATAGTAGCCTGCGGCTCCGCATGGCATGTGGGAATGTGCGCTCAGTATGTGTTTGAGGATCTGGCACGCATCCCCGTAAGAGTGGAGCTTGCATCGGAATTCCGTTACAGGAACCCCATCCTTGACAAAAACGGTCTGGTAATAATCGTTTCCCAGTCCGGCGAGACCGCAGACAGCCTTGCAGCGCTGCGCGAATCAAAGGCTCAGGGGATAAAGACACTGGGTATAGTCAATGTCGTAGGCTCATCCATCGCAAGAGAAGCAGACAGCGTTATCTACACCCTTGCAGGCCCCGAGATCGCAGTTGCCACCACCAAGGCATACAGCGCACAGCTCGTGGTTTCCTACGCTATCGCTGTGGAATTCGCAAAGGTGCGCGGCGAGATAGACGAGGAGAAGTATTCCGCACTTATCGCAGATCTTGACACTATCCCCGAAAAGATCGAGAAGATACTCTCCGACAAGGAGCGCATCCAGTGGTTTGCAAACAAGTTCGCAGGCGCTAAGGATATATTCTTCATCGGCCGCGGCATCGACTATGCTATATGCCTTGAAGGAAGCCTTAAAATGAAGGAGATATCCTACATCCATTCCGAGGCATATGCAGCAGGCGAGCTCAAGCACGGCACCATCAGCCTTATCGAGGACGGCATCCTCGTTATCGGCGTGCTCACACAGCAGGAGCTTTATGAAAAGACAGTCAGCAACCTTGTGGAGGTAAAGGCAAGAGGCGCATACCTGATGGGGCTGACAAGCTACGGCCACTACGAGATAGAGGACACGGTGGATTTCACCATCTATGTTCCCAAGATAGACGAACATTTTGCCGCAAGCCTTGCGGTGATCCCCCTGCAGCTCATGGGCTACTATGTTTCCGTGGGCAGAGGTCTCGATGTGGATAAGCCCAGAAATCTTGCAAAGTCGGTGACAGTCGAATAATGGATCTGATCACTTTGATAGTCCCCTGCTACAACGAGCAGGAATCCCTGCCACTTTTCCGCGATGAGGTGATGAAGGTCACCTCATCCATGACGGAGGAATACAAGAATCGGGAGGACGGCGGCGTTTCATTTGAGTTTCTGTTTATAAACGACGGCTCGAAGGATGACACACTTTCTCTTCTGCGCAAGCTTTCCGAAGAGGACGAGCGTGTGCGCTACCTTTCCTTTTCCCGCAATTTCGGCAAGGAAGCCGCGATGATCGCGGGGCTCGAGCATTCAAAAGGGGACTATTGCGTTATCCTTGATGCCGATCTTCAGCACCCGCCCTCGCTGATACCGGAAATGTACCGCTATGTAAAATACGAGGGCTACGACTGCGCCGCCACAAGGCGCGTGAGCAGAAAGGGCGAACCTGCACTGCTCTCATTCTTTTCCCGCTCCTTCTACAAGGTTATAAATTCCATTTCCGATACATACATCATCGACGGAGCGCAGGATTTCCGCTTCATGACACGGCAGATGGTGGACAGCATAATCTCCATGCCCGAATATCACCGCTTCTCAAAGGGTATATTCAGCTGGGTGGGTTATGAAACGAAATTCATCCCCATCGAAAATGTGGAACGCGCAGCGGGCAGATCCACATGGAATTTCCAGTCCCTTTTCAGATATTCCCTTGAAGGGATATTCGCATTTTCCACGATGCCCCTCACTCTTGCTTCGCATCTGGGGATAATATTCTGCATCTTCGCCCTTATCATGATAATCGTCACAGTGGTCAAAAAGCTGGTGTTCGGCGAGGATGTTTCGGGCTACCCCACGATAATATGCCTTGTTTCCCTGCTCGGGGGAACACAGCTTTTCAGCATGGGCATCATGGGCAATTATCTTGCAAAAATGTATATCGAGACCAAGGGACGGCCGAAATACATAGTCAAGGAAGACGAGAACTCGCACAGGGACAGATAAGGATCAACAATGGAACAGGTATCTATTCAATGGTTTCCCGGTCATATGACCAAAACAAAGCGCCAGATGCAGAAATTTCTGCCTATGGTGGACGGCGTGATCGAGCTGCTTGACGCGAGAGTGCCGATATCCAGCAGAAACCCCGATATAGCGGAGCTTATCGGGAACAAGCCGGATATAATCCTGCTCAATAAATCATCCCTTGCAGATGCTCAGCTCACCGATAAATGGACAAGCGAACTGAGAAAAACATCACAGGCCGTGCTGCCTGTGGACTGCCGCACGGGAAAGGGACTCGACAAGGTGGAGCCCACCATAAGGGAAGTCCTCTCCCCGCTTATTGAGCGAAACAACGCAAGAGGCATGGGCGGCAGGATGCTCCATCTTATGGTGGTGGGCATACCCAATGTGGGCAAATCCTCATTTATCAATAAAATGGCAGGCCAGCGAAAGGCAAAGGTCGAGGACAGACCGGGCGTTACCCGCGACAAGCAGTGGGTGCAGATAAGCGACAGCATCGAATTTCTCGACACTCCGGGCGTACTCTGGCCGAAATTCGAGGATATGAGCGTGGGCGAAAAGCTGGCATTCACAGGTGCCGTCAAGGACGATGTTGTAGATACCGAGCTGCTGGCATCAAGGCTGCTTCTGTGCCTGAGAGATATCGCCCCCGACAATATTTCCGAGCATTACGGCATAGACCTTGCCACCCCCGAAGAGGATGAGGCAATGGAGCAGGGAATGACTCTGGGCTGTGCATCGGGATATGAGCTTCTCTGCCGCGTGGGAAAAAAGCGCGGTATGCTCATAAAGGGCGGCGAGATCAACACCGAACGCGCAGCGATATGCGTGCTCGATGAATTCCGCGGCGGCAAGTTGGGCAGGATAACTCTCGACAGGATATGATGTTCCATGTGGAACATCGGGACAAAGCCTATACGGTGACAATTATTAAACGAAAGGATGACGATCATGAATGACATTATCAAGGCAATGAAGGAACGCAGAAGCATCCGCAAATTCAAGCCGGATATGCCGTCGGCTGCCGATATTGATCAGATAATCGAAGCAGGTCTTTATGCTCCGAGCGGCATGGGAAAGCAGGCCGCAGTCATCCTTGCGATAACCGATAAAACAGTACGCGACAGACTTTCCGATGCAAACAGAAGGATCGGCGGCTGGCAGGAGGGCTTTGATCCCTTCTACGGCGCTCCGGTTATCCTCGTGGTCCTTGCAGACAAGGAGTGCCGCACAAGCATCTATGACGGGGCGCTGGTAATGCAGAACCTTATGCTTGCCGCACATTCTCTCGGTCTCGGAAGCATATGGATACACCGCGCAAAGGAAGAATTCGAGCAGGAAGAATGGAAGAGCTTTCTCAGATCTCACGGGATAGACGGCGACTTTGAGGGTGTCGGCCACTGCGCGATAGGCTTTGCAGACTGCGAACAGCCTCAGCCCACACCCCGTAAGGACGGCAGAGTTTTCAGGGTATGATGATATCCGGCGATCCTCATTAAGTAACTCATAAACAGCATAACAAAACATGAATGATCTTTATTTATTTGATAGTGAACTGAAAAAGCAATACTTTGCATCTGTAATATGCGGTCTCGATGAAGCAGGCCGCGGCCCCCTTGCGGGAGATGTGTATGCAGGGGCGGTAATCATCCCCGACGGCGTGGAGATAAACGGCCTTGACGACAGCAAGAAGCTTTCCGAAAAAAAGCGGGAAAAGCTCTTTCAGGAGATCACTGAAAAAGCTGTCTGGGCAATAGGTATCGCCACAGTTGAGGAGATAGAGAAAATAAATATCCTCAATGCCGCAATGCTTGCAATGAAGCGTGCAGCAGAGGGACTTGAAAAGCACCCGCTGTTTGTAAAACGGCCTGAATTCGCCGCAGTGGACGGCAACCGCCTGCCGCCGATAGATATACCCGCACAGGCTATCGTAAAGGGCGACCAGAAGAGTGCCTGCATCGCAGCGGCATCTATCTGCGCCAAGGTGAGCCGTGATCATTATATGGAAGAAATGGCGGAAAAATACCCCGACTGGCAGTTTGAAAAGCACAAGGGCTACGGAACGAAGCTTCATTACCAGATGCTCGATAAATTCGGCGAGAGCCCGATACACAGACATTCCTTCCTGAAGAAATACTACGAAAGCAGAATGTTCCATGTGGAACATCAGGATACATGAACAAAAGCAATATCAGAGGCAGGCTCGGCGAGGATATCACTGCGATGTATCTGCAAAGGGCAGGCTTTGACATTCTTTGCAGGAATTACCGCACAAAAGGCGGCGAAACTGATATCATCGCGGCAAACGGTGAATTCATCGTCTTTGTTGAGGTAAAGACGCGGGATATCTCTGCATTCGAGCGGGGAGAATTCGCCGTTACAAAGCAAAAGCAGCAGCGGCTGATCCGCTGCGCTGAAGCATATCTCAGAAGCAATCCGTGCGAGCTGCAGCCGCGCTTTGATGTGGCTGTGGTGACGATCAAAAACAACAGACTTTACAGATTCGATTATTATGATAACTCTTTCTGATACAGACATCCGCGTGCAGACCGATATGTCCGCACCACAGGACTTGCCATATCCACACGAAATACAGCCGCCTCTTTCGACGGCAAAGCGCGCCGTTGCCTCTGTACTGGGGCTCGGCCTGTGGGGTGTGCTGGCGGTATATGCTCTTTTCTTTGCCGATCTCGGCTACAGGTACGACCACGAATATGTCATAACAGACGACAGGGAGACCATCGCCGCGGAATGTCCGCAGGCTGTATATACATCCGAGGAAATGGCTTTTATGGATCAGATATATGATCTCCCCGAGATACAGGATAAACTATTCACCGAAGAGGCAGAGGAATTTGAAATGCTCGACGCTCTCGAGTATATGCCCGGTTACCCATGGGACTCCCCCTACATGGGCTCGTACTATATTTCCAACGAAGACGGTTCATATTATTCCATGGTCTCCGCCGATACTCTTCCCTCATATGAGGACGGAAACGGCCACCGCCTGCAGATATATCTCAACGAGGAAAGAACCTCCTATGTCACATCATACGGAAATTCATCATTGAAAAAATACATCAAGACCACTATGGTCGAGGATGAAAACGGAAGAGTCCTGTACCGTTATGAGGATACCGAGGACGGTATCAGAAAATACGGATCAAGACGCGGTCTTATCGGACTGCTGACAGGGGATCAATAAAAAAGATTAGGCACAGGTATTTTATGGATAAACTTGATTACTTGATAGGATGCCTTTGCGACGAAAGGCATATAATCCCACCAAACACCGAAAATACAGACAAATTTGAAATATACCGCTCTCTTGTGAATATGAGGGAGCCCGGAGAAGCAAGCGAAAACTATCTTTCCACCGAGGATGCAGTACTGCGCGAACAGCTGCAGAAAAAGGGCATAGTTGATATCACCCAGCTTCCCCGCATCAATAAAAATATCATCCTGTGGAAGGGCGATATCACAACGCTCAAATGCGATGCCATAGTGAATGCGGCAAACTCCGGACTGACGGGCTGCTATGTGCCCGGCCACAGTTGTATCGACAACTGCATCCACACCTTTGCAGGAACACGGCTCAGGCTGTGCTGCGACAGGCTGATGAAGATGCAGGGCTACCCCGAGCCTGCGGGAACAGCAAAGATCACCCCCGCGTTCAATCTCCCCTGCAAATATGTGATACACACCGTTGGACCCCAGGTGCAGGACGCACCGACGGATATACAGCGCCGCGAGCTTGCGGGCTGCTACCGCTCCTGTCTGGAGATCGCCGAGGAAAGCGGCTGCAGGGATATCACCTTCTGCTGCATATCCACCGGAGTTTTCGGCTTCCCCAAATATGAAGCCGCACAGATCGCAGTGAATACGGTCGAAAAGTTTTTCCAGACTCATCAGAATATCACCGTTGTATTCTGCGTATTCTCCGATGAAGATCTGAATATTTACAAGGAATTGCTGGCAAGATAATGAACAAGGCTAAACTCATAACAATACTGCTTTTCTTCGGGATATCCGCAGGCGCAGGGATAGCTACTGCGGTGCTCCCAAAGGAAAGCTTTTCCGAAAATCAGAACCGCTATCTGGCGCAGTTCCCGAAATTCACTGCAAAGAGACTTTTCTCAGGAGCATATACGGATGATCTGGAAAACTACATTTCCGATCATTTTATCATGCGCGAAAAAATGTCGGAGGTAAAGACCAATTCCGATATACTCACAGGCAAAAAGGATGTAAACGGGATATATATTACCGGCAGCAGACTCATTGAAAAGATCGATCCGCCGGATGATGCGGTGACACAGCGCAACATCGGCTACATAAACGACTTTGCCGAATTTTTCGGCAAGCCCGTTTTTGTTATGCTCGTACCGACTCAGGCAGAGATATACCGTGATGAACTCCCGCCAAATGCACCCAATCCCGACCAGAAAAAATATATCGAAAAAGTTTCATCCCAGCTCACAAAGGTGAGCATGATAGATGTATACGGCTCTCTTTCAGCTTCATCAAACGAATATATTTATTACAGGACTGATCACCACTGGACGACACACGGCGCATTTTATGCATATCAGGCGGCCGCAAAGAAGATGGGCTTTGAAGCACAGACCGAGGATCATTTCGACCACAGACACAGTGCAAATGATTTCAGGGGAACATTTTATTCCAAGACACTTTACAACGGAATAAAACCCGACACACTCGATATCTGGATACCCTCCGAAAGAAGCTCCATCCCCGAGCCGAAGCTCTATGTCTACAATGATATCGGCGCAGAGCCCGAGGAGCACAGCGGACTTTATTTCAATGAATTTCTTGAAAGAAAGGATAAA
This sequence comes from uncultured Ruminococcus sp., assembly GCA_946186215.1. Taxonomy (GTDB): domain Bacteria; phylum Bacillota; class Clostridia; order Oscillospirales; family Ruminococcaceae; genus Huintestinicola. The sequence continues at coordinate 10,448 of CAMHMM010000001.1, forward strand.
TACTCCGTATTCTTCGGGCAGAACCAGCCGCTTATAAAGATCGAAACAGGCACTGAAGGCGGCAGGCTCCTTGTGATAAAAGACAGCTACGCACACTGCTTTGTGCCCTTTCTGACCGAGCATTACAGCGAGATAACGATGATCGACACAAGATATGTCCAGACATCGATAAACGAGCTTGCCGATCCCGAAAATTTTGATCAGGCACTTATCCTCTACAACGCTTCCACATTTATGGATGGAATAACCATCCGCACAACACCTACTTAACTGGAGTTTTTACAATGGAATACGCAGCGATAATCGTGCTGCTCATACTATCGGCATTTTTTTCATCAGCGGAAACTGCATTTTCCTCCGCAAGCAGGATCAGGATAAAACAGCTGGCCGAGACAAACAAACGCGCAAAAACTGCGCTTGACATAATCGAGCATTTTGACTCCGCACTGACCTCGATACTCATCGGGAACAATATCGTAAATATCCTTTCCGCCGCGCTTGGCACGGTGATATGCACATCAATTTTCGGAGTAAGCGGTGTCGGTATCGCAACTGCGGCAATGACCGTTCTTGTGCTGATCTTCGGCGAGATACTCCCGAAAAGCCTTGCAAAGGAAAACGCAGAGCAGTTCTGCATCAGAGCGGCGATACCTCTTAAAATACTGATGACCATCCTCACACCTGTGACGCTTATCTTTTCAGGTCTCAAAAAGCTTCTTACAAAGGAAAAGACCGAAGAGCCCACTATGACCGAGGACGAGCTCAAATATTTTATCAACGAGATAGAAAACGAGGGTGTGCTTGAAGAAAGAGAGAGCGACCTTGTGCGCTCCGCACTTGATCTTGATGAAAAAAAGATCGCGGAGATATGCATACCCCGCGTACAGATCGTCGGTGTGGAAAGGGATATGACCATCGACGAGGTCAAGGATATATTCTTTTCGGAAAAATATTCAAGGCTCCCTGTTTATGAAAAGACCGCCGACTCAATCATCGGTTATATCCACGAGAAGGATTTTTTCAATCTTATCGAAAACAGCGAGGAAACGAGCATAAAAAGTATAATCCACGATGTGATCTACACAACGGAATTTACTCCCTGCGCGGATATACTTTCACAGATGCAGCGCTCTAAGATACATCTTGCTGTAGTAATGGATCAGTACGGCGGAACATACGGCATGGTCACGATGGAAGACCTTATCGAAGAGATACTCGGCGAGATATATGATGAGGCGGATGAAAACGACGACCGCTTCAAGGCTGTTGACAAGAATATTTACGAGGTGCGTTCCGAGCTCCCGCTCCATGATTTTCTGGAGCTTTCGGGAAATGAAAAGGTCGTTATCGACACAGAGAATATAACCGTAGGCGGTTGGGCAATGGAGCTTTTTGGTTATGTTCCAAAAAGCGGAGAGACAGTCACAAGCGATATTTTTGAAATAACGGTTCTTGAAGCACTTGAAAACAGGATAATCAAACTCCGCATCAAGGCAGGCTGAGCCTGCACCCAGTCGCTCTTCTATTTGAACTGGAACGCTCATTTGAAGCCCGAAACTTTCATTTCCACAGATAGTGAATTGAACGGTCAGCAATGCCGGCAGGCAGAGCCTGCACCCAGTCGCTCTTCCATTTGAGGGTAACGCTGCCCGGAACTCTCATTTCCACAGAGTGTGAATTGAACGGTCAGCAATGCCGGCAGGCAAAGCCTGCACCCACTCGCTCTTCTATTTGAACTGTAACGCTCATTTGAAGCCCGGAACTCTCATTTCCACAGAGTGTAAATTGAACGGTCAGCAATGCCGGCAGGCAGAGCCTGCACCCACTCGGCGGTCAAAGACCGCTGTTACCCGGTCGGCAAGGCCGACAGCTACCCGAACTTTCATTTGAGAGTAACGCTTATCATTAGCCCGAAACTTTCATTTGTTGTACTTATTAAGCAGTGCAGTGAGCCTCCCTCAGGGAGGGAGGTGCCGAACACAGTGAGGCGGAGGAAGACCGCCCGCAGACATAAAACAGCAAAGTGCAGACTAATATCCGACGCAGATATTAATATTAGGATATAAGACACAAGACTATGATTCTCCACCTATGATCTTTCTTTCTTACAGACAAAAAATGTTCCACATGGAACATTTTTTATGTATCATACAAAAGGATGATATCAATGACAAGACCAACCATCGGTTTTCTTATACACAGACTGGACAATGACTATTCCACCGAGCTTATCCGCGGCGCGGTAAGTGCGGCAAATGAGTATGATGTGAATATCGTTATCATCCCCGGGCGCTCGCTCAATCCCCAGCTCCGTGATGATGCAAACACAAAGTACGAATATCAGCAGAATGTGATATACAAATTCGTCTCCTCCCGTTCACTGGATGCGGCTGTTGTATCTGCGGCAACTATCGGGCAGTTCGTTGACCGACGGGATTTCCAGAAATTCCTTTCCGAATTTTCCGATATGCCCATCGTCACCATGGAGGATAAATACGACAGATACCCCTGCATCAAAATGACCAGCAGCGGCATAAAGCAGGTGGTCTCCCATCTTATAAACGAGCATAAGCTTACAAAGATCGGCTTTATCAGCGGTCCCATGTCAAACGCGGATGCACGCGAGCGCCTCGAATACTACAATCAGGCGCTCAGGGACAATGACATCGACTATGATGAAAGGCTCGTCCGCTTCGGTGACTTTTCCGAATATTCCGACGAGATAGTTGCCGACCTGCTCGACAGCGTACCCGATATTCAGGCCATTTGCTTTGCAAATGATATGATGTGCAGGGGCGGATACAGAGAGATACAAAAGCGCGGACTTGTCATCGGCAAGGATATTTTTGTGACCGGCTATGATGATTCAAAGGCAGCACTTTCACTCCAGCCCCCTCTCACAACTGTCCGCGCGGATGCATCCCGTGTAGGCTACTATGCAATGGTATACGCAATAAACCTGATCAACGACGGCACCTGTGATGATCTTGAGCTTGAATCAAGACCTGTTTACCGCCAGTCCTGCGGATGCAATTCCATAGGTGAATCGAATATCAGCGAATTTTTCAAAAACGGTATGCCCGATGAGATCGCCGAGCATATCATCAAAAGATGCATACCCGATTACGACAAAAAGGTGATCACATCCGACTCACATCATCTGCGCGATGCAGTTGCAATGATCGTCAGGATATTAAAGACCAGCGATGCAAATTACAAATCAAAGATAGAAAAGGCGCTCGATCAGGTGCTCACCAACAACTCTCCCTTTGAATACGGCGATATCTTTGATGTGATCAATCTTCTGAGAAAATACTCTACAGGGACCGATCAGAACAGCTTTACCGATTCGGTATTCACCGCAGTATACAAGACATTTTCCGATAAGCTCATTTCCCTTACCTATGAAAATGTCGAGGATATCCAGAACACATATTACCTCATTTCAAACATCACAAAGGACATGGTGCTCGAAAATGTGAGCCGTGAGCAATCATTTTCCTCCGTGATGAACAACCTCAGCCGCATCCACCTCAGATCAAGCTATATCTATACCTACGGCTATGCGATCCACACGGAAAAGAGCGAGAATTTCGTGCTCCCCAAATATGTGAATCTGCGCTGCTTCCATGTGGATGATGATATCACACTTCTCCCTCCCGAGGATGGTCAGCTGAGAAGCTATAAGGTATTCAACAATGCATTCGTAACCGATGAACGCCACACCTTCGTTGCGATACCTCTCTATCTGAAAGAGGAGCAGTTCGGCATCATCATGTGCGAAACACATATCAGATATTATCCCGTGCTCTATGCACTCTCCCCGCAGGTGAGCCTTGCAATAAAATTCACCGATGTGCTCCTCGGCCTTGAATACTCCCTCGACAAGATAATCGAGGAAAACGAGCTGCTTGAAAAGACATCCATGCATGATGACCTTACCGGTGTTTACAACCGCCGCGGCTTTGCATTTTTTGCCCGCAAGCTGATAAACGCCGAGGAAAATGCAGGCAAAACTGCATACTTTATCTATGCGGATGTGGATAATCTCAAAAAGATAAACGACACCTTCGGACACAGTGAGGGCGATTTCGCCATAAGCAATTCCGCAGGCATCCTGCTCGAAAGCTTAGGCGGCTCCGATATCGTGGGAAGAATGGGCGGCGACGAATTTGCAGCCATATTTATCGGTAACGACCCTGCCGATGATGATATCGCAGTGAGGATAAAGGAAAACGCCGCAAGATTCAACTCCCAGAGCGTCAAGGATTACAACCTCAATATAAGTGTAGGTATTTCCAAGATTCTCTGTTCTCCGGACGCTACCTTCAATGAAGCAGTGGATGAAGCAGATGCCGCACTGTATGAGGATAAAAAGAACAAGTGCTTTGAAATAATGAAATAAGAATATCCCGTGAGACCATCTGATCTCATGGGATAAAGCTTTGCCGTAATCACTTCTTGCTGTTGTCCGTTCCGCAGTTGGGGCATACATAGTTCGGCTGGCTGAACATTGTCCGCTTTGTCTTGAAATAGCTGCTGCACTTGACACACATTATGCCCGCATACTTTCCGCCGGACACACCTTCAAGCTCATCGGCATCCAGACGGACATCGTCATTGTTTGTGATATTCTCATTAACCACAGACATAGGCATTCCCCTTTCCTGTACACAATAAAAAGTCCGAAAATAATTTCTTTTTATTATTATGCAATATTTCTTAACATTTGTCAAGTGTATCATATTTTTTTAACATTTAGCACAGCTGCCAATGTCACGGAACATTAGAATCAGATAAAATCAGAATTTTCATATTGACTTGCAGCACTTTTTACTGTATAATTGATATGTTTGTGACTTACTTTTCCGGTGAATAATATGAATTTACTTTTCTTTCTAAACAGCATCCTGCTGGGCGTAGGCCTTGCGATGGACGCATTCTCCGTTTCTCTTGCAAACGGGCTCAGCGAACCGAAGATGCGCAGGCGCAAAATGTGCATCATCGCAGGCGTGTTCGCATTTTTTCAAGCGCTTATGCCGATGACAGGCTGGATATGTGTTAAAAAAATAGTCAGCCGCTTTGCCGTATTTGAAAAATTCGTCCCGTGGATAGCGCTTGTGCTGCTACTGTTTATCGGGATAAAAATGGTGATCGAAGGAGCAAAAAACGATCCCGACGATGAAAAAACCCGCGTTGGTGCGGGCGGACTGCTTGTACAGGGAATAGCCACATCCATCGACGCACTTTCCGTGGGATTTACCATATCCGAATATGGATTTGTCATGGCGCTCGTCTGTTCAATGGTGATTGCCGCGGTCACATTTGTAATATGCATGGCGGGACTGTATTTCGGGCGAAAATTCGGAACAAAGTTCTCAGGCAGAGCTTCTGTTCTGGGCGGCCTTATACTTGTCCTTATCGGTATAGAGATATGGGCAACGGGGATATTCTGATCAATCATAGATATTAAACCGAAAGGAGAGGCCATGTTCAAAAAATTCAGATCACAGGAAGAACGAAGACGATACGGCGGCTCATGCTTTATCGAACTGCAGTTTTGCAGACTGCCCGCATCCGAATCACCGGAAGTAATTTTAGACCAGTTCGACAACTGGAGAAATGATTCTCTTTATGTGCAGGGAGACGAGCCTTTATACACCGTTTACGGGCCGATATTCGGAAACGGGATCCATCCGAATATGACGGAGAGCTACCTTGATGTATGGGGCATTACATATTATAAGCCGTCCCAGATCGACGGGATCATAGCCCGCGCTCTTGAATCAAAGCCCGAAGAATATGAAATGCTTGTTGAATGGTTAAATGAAGCAAAGAATTATAACGGCTTTTATATACGGGGCGTATGAACCAGCACCCGATCACAAAAAAACCATAGTATCTGATCTGGTCAGGTACCATGGCTTTTTATTATAAGCGCCGTATTTTACAAATCATGACTTATCAGATGATCAGCCTCCGGGCTGACAAGCATCGTATACTTTATATATCATGCCCGATTCATCATATTCCATATAATAATAGTGTTTCAGATGATCCGGCATAATGGGGCCGTTGTCTGTATAGATGTAGTATGCAGCACGACCGGCCTTGTTATCAGCAACATCACCAAGGTCAAAGGCTCCGTATTTTTGTCGAACTTCATTGATGCTGCTGTCCAGAATCGACCAGTCATTGTATTTATAGTATGTCGGGTGGGAAGCATCAAATAATATCATCATCAAAAGAAGAAGACTGTTGATACTTAATAAAATAACAGGTGCTTTTATGCTTTTCCTCTTATGTTTTCCTTTGATGATCAGAATGACTGATATTATTCCGATCACCAAGAAGATCAAAAGAAAAAACAAATAACAAAAATAAATGCTCCATGGATTCATGTGTGTTCTCCGATAACTTTATTCCGGTTTGTCTTATAAACGATCAGTGCCCGACTAAAGTGCTGTCAATAGAAATGCCATAGTACTTCCGACTGCATATCAGAAATTCTATGGCACAAAACTTCTATAATTCACGGGCGATGTTTATTTTGTTATGCTGCCCTGTGTCATCATTCCGCGGTCATTGATATATACATAGCTGCACATATCCCCGCTTATCAGCAGCAGAGACGGACTGAAAACTTCCCAGCTTTCCATATCCGATAAAATATCATCAAAGCTGCCGTAAATGTATATGCCAAGCAGCTCCCTTGTGCCGCCCATAAAGCACAGATACATTTTATCATGCGATACAGCACTGCCCGGAGGTGTTATCTCTGTCTGACCGGGAAAGTTAAGATCCATCTTTGTGATGATAGCTTCTAACCTTGCCGATTCATCCCTATCTGCAAATCTGTATTTTAAACCAAAGCAGTCTATTTCATCTGTGAGCCGTTTTCTTTCATTTTCGACGGCCGCCTGCTGCTGCTTTCTTTTAAGCTGCTCCAGCTTTTGCTTCAGCGGCGAATCGCTGCTGCCCGTGTTCTGATCTGTAGATAACATCTCCTGTGCCTTTCCTTTACTCGTCTGTCTGGTCGTCAGCACCGTCGTCGGTGTCTTCCTCGGAGGTCTCATCCTCGGGAACGATATTTTCATCGAGGATCTCTATTTCCTCCTCCTCGCGCATCGCCTCGGAGATATCCTCCTCGCTGTCAACTACGGTGTTGTCTACCTCGGCGGTCTCAACATCCTCCTCATGTGCAGTTCTTGTGAAGGTAACAACTCTTTCATTCTCCCCTACCCTCATTATGCGCACACCGGATGAATAGCGGCTCATTACGCGGATATCGCAGGCTCGTACCCTGATTATGATACCGCCGGATGCGATCATGATAACATCATCATCCTCATCGACGATCTTTATGCCGCAGACATAACCCTTTGCCTCGGTGACACGGTAGTTTTTAAGACCGTAGCCGCCTCTGTTCTGTATGCGGTAATCCGAAAGCTCTGTCCTGCGCCCGAAGCCCTTTTCGGTAACGGTGAGAACAGTCGCGCCCTCGCGCACTCTTGCCATTGAAACGATATAGTCATTATCGCGCAGTCTCATCGCCTTGACACCGTGCGCCGTTCTGGACATAGGCCTGATGCAGTTTTCGTTTATGCGTATGATGCAGCCGAGACGGGTTGCGATCATCACCTCATCGGTGCCGTCAGTAAGCCTTACGCCCGCGATAACATCGCCGTTGTCAAGACCGATAGCGCGAAGTCCCATCTTGCGCACATTCTTGTAGGCATTGAGGGGCGTTCTCTTGATCTTGCCGTTCTTTGTTACCATGATAAGGAACTTGCCCTCATCATAATCCGAGGTGCGGATCATCGCCTCGATCTTCTCATTCTCCGAAAGCGGGATGAGATTTATCATATTAGTGCCCTTGGACTGCTTTGAGCCCTCGGGGATCTCGTAGCATTTGAGCTTGTACATAACGCCCATATTGGAAATGAGCAGAACATCATCCTTTGAGGATGCAATGAACATCTCCTGTACAAAATCCTCGTCACGCTGCTTCAGGGCGCTGACACCCTTTCCGCCTCTGCGCTGAGTCTTGTATTCGCTGACGGACTGGCGCTTGATGTAGCCTATATCGGTGAGGGTGACAACGCAGTCCTCCTCCTCGATAAGATCCTCCACATCGACCTCACCGCTTACATTCTCGATAACGGTCTTTCTTTCGTCGCTGTATTTTCTGCTTATCTCGTCGAGATCGTTGGAGATTATCTCCAGTACGCGCTTTTCGTTTGCAAGGATATCCTTGTAGTCCTCGATCTTCTTTTTAAGCTCCTCCAGCTCGTCTAAGAGCTTCTGCATTTCCATATTGGAAAGCTGATACATCCTCATCTGGGCGATAGCCTCAGCCTGAGGCTCGGTGAGCCCGAAGCGGTCCATCAGGCGCTTTCTTATCTCTGCGATATTCGAGGAGGTGCGGCAGATCTTTACTACCTCGTCAATGTTATCCGCGGCGATTACCAGACCTTCCAGGATATGCGCCCTTGCCTCGGCCTTGTCAAGGTCGAACTGTGTGCGGCGGCGGATTACCTCTTCCTGGAACTTGATATACTCACCAAGCATCTCCTTGAGCGTGAGAAGCTTGGGCTTGTTGTTCACAAGGGCAAGCATGATAACGCCCACGGAAGACTGCAGCTCGGTGTATTTGAAAAGCTTGTTGAGCACTACCTGCGCGATTGCATCCTTTTTGAGCTCGATCACTATGCGCACCTTGTAATCCTTGTCGGATTCGTCGCGTATAGCATAGATGCCGTCCACACGCTTTTCCTTAACAAGCTCCGCCATTCTTTCGATAAGGCGCTTCTTGTTTACCATATACGGCAGCTCTGAAACAACTATGCAGTTTCTTCCGTGAAGCTCGCATATCTCTGTCTTGGAGCGCAGAACGATCTTGCCCTTACCGGTGCCGTATGCCGCACGGATACCGCTTCTTCCCATGATGATACCGCCTGTGGGGAAGTCGGGGCCTTTGATGTGCTGCATCAGGTCGTCAAGAGTGCAGTCGGGGTTGTCTATAAGGCACTTTACCGCATCTACCGTCTCGGCCAGATTGTGAGGCGGGATATTCGTTGCCATGCCGACAGCGATACCGATAGAGCCGTTTACCAGCAGATTCGGAAAACGGGATGGCAGAACCACAGGCTCTTTGAGACGGTCGTCGTAGTTTGACATGAAATCGACGGTATTCTTGTTGATATCCGTCAGCATTTCAAGGGAGATCTTCTCCATGCGGGACTCTGTGTAACGGTAAGCCGCAGGGGGATCTCCGTCTATGGAGCCGAAGTTGCCGTGGCCGTCGATAAGAGGATATCTCAGCGAGAAATCCTGCGCAAGCCTTACCATTGCATCATAAACGGATGCATCACCATGAGGGTGATACGAACCGAGCACAGAACCTACGGTATCTGCGCACTTACGGTAATCCTTGTCGGGTGTGAGCCCCTTTTCAAACATCGTGTAGAGGATACGCCTGTGAACAGGCTTCAGTCCGTCACGCACATCCGGAAGTGCTCTTGAAATAATTACCGACATGGAATATGCAAGGAAATAATCTCTCATTTCCTTTTCAATATCCTTGTTCAGTATCCTTTGATTATTTAAGCTGAAAACTTCATCTGACATTTTTTAGATTCCTTTTTCGGGAAAGCTCCCGTAATGTTCCACATGGAACATTTATTCAGTATTATAATTCAGTATTATAAGAAAATATTGATAAAACCGGTAATATCGAAGATCTCTTCTACCGCCTCTGAAACATTGATAAACTTCACGCTGTTGTGCGTCTTGTATATCTTCATGAAAACTCTCAGACCTGCACTGGAAATATACTTTGTTTCAGTGCTGTCGAAAACTATGTTATCACACTTGCTTTCCTTGATGCACTTTTCTATATCCTTGAGTATCGCATCCGCATTGGCGGATTCTATCCTTTCGGGAAGGATGATGGTCACAACGCCGTTGTATGCCTTGTAGACCATGTTGTGTGTTTCATCTCCGAAAATATCGCTGATGATCTTTTCTTCGTTATCCATATCATTACCTCACTTGTCTTTCACCGGGAACGGTCATATCACAATGAATTTCGTTCCCAGATGAACGGGGTATTTTTCGGCTATCCTTGCGTTTTCCTCGTCCGAAAATGCGCTTCTCGGGATAACATATATGTTTCTTCCCTTTATGTATGCGATGTACTGATCCTCTGTGCAGAGAACATCCACCACACCCTCGGTAAGCTTTATTATCGTCGCGGGAGGAAGGTCATCTGTGCTGTCTTTTTCTTCACTGCTTTCTTCTTTTTCCTCTTCTCCGCTCTGTGCATTTTCGTCTGATTCTGCTTTATCCTCATCCTCATTTTTAATATCATTCTGAGGATCATACACAGTGGTAACTATTATCTTGTCCGTGAACATTTCCGCTCTGTATATTATCCCGTCCAGATCCTTTATAGCCTCTGCAAGCTTGTTGTAGGTAAGTCTGGGCTTCTGGAGTATAAACAGCCCCACTGCAAGGAGTACCAGCAGGAGTATTATATTAACGCTCTGCACGCCCGATACGGCGATATTTGCAAACTGTATCACCGCCGCTATCGCAAGCAGCGTTATCTGTATCGCCACATTCTTGAAAACATACCGTCTCTGAAAGGTCTTGAAACCCTTCATTATCTCGTCGGACTTGCTTTCATACTCTCCGCTGGCAAGCAGCTCTCCGTCACGGAAGCTCTCTGTTCTCTCGTCTATCAAAGGTTCTCGTCCTCAGGCTCTTCCTCATAGGAATCAAGAAATTCAAGATCCTCTTCGTCAAGATCCTCGTTCATGCTGTCGTAATCTTCATAATCAAATTCCTTCTTGCCGAGGAGCCTCTTTGTTTTAAGGCTGTCGATAAAAAGAACCAGTGCTGCTGCTGCTGTAGCTGCTGTGATTATAACTGCCAGGATTTTAAAAAAATTGCTCATATTAACCTCCGGTTTATTGGTTTATTATAATAGCTTATAAGATAACCGTACTCTATTTTGCGGATAATTTTCAATAGTAGCTCGGTTCGGTAGTGAACCCCACCACCACCGCCTTAAGGCGGCGGTCCCCCTCCCCTTTCAGGGGAGGCAAGGCATCTTTGTGTGGTCACTCTTCAAACAAAGATTTAAATAAATAAAAGTTCCGAGCCGCAAACAGGCATTACATTTCAAATGAGAGTACGGGTGGGTGCAGGCTCTGCCTTCCAATCACTCTATGTGGAAATGGAAGTTCCGGGCTTCAAATGTGAGTTACCCACAAATGAAAGCGCGGGCAGCTGTCGGCATTGCCGACCGGGAGAGTGCAAGCTCTGCCTGCCTTGCCGGCTTAGAAGTCCAGATTCTGAACATATCCCGCATTTTTCTCTATGAAATCCTTGCGGGGCTCTACCTTATCACCCATAAGTATGGTGAATATCTCATCTGCCTTTGCCGCATCCTCAATATTGACCTTGAGCATGGTTCTTGTTTCGGGATTGAGGGTGGTCTCCCAGAGCTGCTCGGGATCCATTTCACCAAGACCTTTGTATCTCTGGATATTTACCGTTCCGTCGCCCTCTTCATTGAACTGTGCCACATACATATCTCTTTCCTCATCGGAAAATGCGTATTTGACAGTTTCTTTCTTTCCCTTGCGCTTTGCCACCTTGAAAAGCGGGGGCTGTGCGATGTATATGCGCCCTGCGTTGATAAGCTCGCGCATATATCTGAAAAAGAATGTGAGCATCAGTGTACGGATGTGGAAGCCGTCCACATCGGCATCGGACATTATAACTATCTTGCCGTAGCGCAGCTTTTCGATATTGAAATCCTCACCGATGGATGTACCCAGCGCCGCAACGACGGGCATCAGCTTTTCATTTGAATATACCTTGTCAATACGCGCCTTTTCAACATTGAGCATCTTTCCCCACAGAGGGAGCACTGCCTGATAGCGTGCATTTCTTCCGCCCTTTGCTGTGCCTCCCGCGGAATCACCCTCGACGATGTAGAGCTCTGTCAGCTCCGTATCCCTGTCGTAGCAGTCAAAGAGCTTGCCGGGGAGAGATGTGCTGTCCATCGCGGACTTGCGCCTTGCAGTCTCACGCGCCTTTTTTGCAGCCTCTCTTGCCTTCTGTGCGTTCTGAGTCTTTTCAAGTATTGCCCTTGATATTGCGGGATTTTCTTCAAGGAAATTCATCAGTTTGTCATAGACCATATTTTCCACAAGGGGACGCGCCTCGGGATTGCCGAGCCTTCCCTTTGTCTGCCCCTCAAACTCGCAGTTTGTGAGTTTTACAGAGATTATGGCCGTGATGCCCTCGCGGACATCGTCGCCGATGAGCTTTTCCTGATTATCCTTTATCAGGTTGAACTTCTTGCCGTATTCGTTTATTACCTTTGTAAGAGCATTCCTGAAACCTGTTTCATGCGAACCGCCGTCGGTGGTGTGGATATTGTTTGCAAAGCTGCGGACATCCTCGTTATAGGAATCGTTCCACATGAGCGCCACTTCTGCGGTCATATCATCCTTAACGCCGGAAAGATAGATCACCTTGTCGGAAAGGGGCTCATAGCCCTTTACCTTGTGGATATGCTCTACAAACTGCCTGATACCGCCCTCATAATGGAGCGTTTCGGACTGTATATTATCCTTGTCGCGCAGGTCGGAGAAAACTATCTTCACTCCCGCATTGAGGAATGCCTGCTCGCGCAGACGCTTGAGCAGCGTTTCATAGTCATACACCGTGGTCTCCGTGAATATCAGAGGATCGGCTTTGAATTTTACATTCGTGCCTGTTTCGGTGGTGTCGCCTATTATCTTCATCTGCTCGTCATAGTGGCCGCCGTTATTGAACTTCTGATAATGGATATGCTCGCCGTCCTTTACGGTAAGCTCCAGCCATTCAGAAAGAGCATTAACGACCGATGCACCAACGCCGTGAAGACCGCCTGCTACCTTGTAGCCGCCGCCGCCGAACTTTCCTCCTGCGTGAAGGATGGTATAAACTACCGTTGCAGCGGATATGCCCTCCTTCGGGTGTATACCCGTAGGGATACCGCGCCCGTTGTCGTCTACCTCGATCACATCCCCGGGGAGGATATTTACCCTTATCTCGGAGCAGAAGCCCGCCAGCGCTTCATCAATGGCATTATCGACGATCTCATAAACAAGGTGGTGAAGACCTCTCGGCCCTGTCGAGCCGATATACATACCCGGCCTTTTCCTGACAGGCTCCAGTCCCTCGAGAACCTGTATCTGGTTTTCGTCGTAATCCTCATCCGGAGCGATAACGCCCGCTATTTCTTCATTGTTCATATACTCGTTTTCTGCACTCATTTTATAGTTTCCTGCTCCATATCATAATTATCATCTTTAAGAACGCTTACAATAGTTCCCGTGCTGTCATATATCTTATCATACCTTGCTGCCGCGGGATCATCCGCACCGACAACAAGATAATCACATTCATCGCTGGTGCCGCAGGTACCCTTTCTGATAAGTACACCGCCTATCTGCTCTATACCGTAATAGTCGCAGTTGCACAAAAACGGCAGCGTATCCATATATCTGTTTGCCTTTGCAAATTCCGCAACGGGGCACTGAATGAATTTATACCTGCTTGCGCGTATATTTCCTTCATCATCGCGAACAGGCTTTCCTCTGCGGGTAATAAAGCAGGTATCAAAGCTCTGTTCGTGCTTTTTATCCTGCACGCTCACCCTTTTGAACACACTGTCTATTATCTTCATATCCCTGTGCCGTCTGAGATCCATTATCTTCCCGATCTTTTCAAACGCGCTCATGAAGGTCGATCTCGTAAAAAGCTGGAATTCATCCCTGTCGGGCATTTCTCCCGTGACCTTCACTATGCCGTCACGCAGTGCGAACACCCAAATACCGCCGTATATGCTCGCATTGTGTGGGATATTCCTCCCGCCGTATTCGGGAGCCTTTTTCAACAGCTCACGATACCCTTCGTAGGTACTCTGCATTATCTCCCTGCCCTGTTCGGGATACATTGAAAACACCCATTTTATCGTGCTTTTTCTGACAAAATCCGGTGGAGCAACATACTTTTTCATCTTTTGGCCTTTCCCGACTTTCCCGCCCTGCAGGATATTGTCCTGTGGCTCACATTGGTTATATATACCTTTTCCATGCCCGATCCGTCAACTGCAACTATATATGACTTTGTCATATCAAAGCTGACATACACGGCATTCTTTCTCCGTCCCGCTGCTGCGAGATATTCTCTCGTATCATCGGCAACGGATGTTTCTATATCAAATATCCCTATTATGTCCCTGTCAAGCAGAGAACGATCATTCCCTATATGTATATACATTCAAAAATCACATAAATTTAATAAAAACCGACTTTTTAACAGAGTTTTCAACAAAATTTTCATTTTTGTTGAAATCAACCTATTCTTATCTCCTCTAACCGTCCCGACCTTATGCCGAAAACTCCTATTTCCGAAGATCTCCGTTCCCTGCGCATCACTGCATCATCACAGGCGGTTATGAACACCTGCATACCGTGTGCATTGTCAAGAACGAAGGACTGCCTTGAGGGATCAAGCTCGCTTAGCACATCATCAAGGAGCATCACGGGAGCTTCTCCTGACTGCTCTGCGACCAGCCTTGCCTGTGCGGTCTTGAGCACTATCGCCGCTGACCTCTGCTGCCCCTGTGAGCCGAACTCACGGACGGGAAGACCGTTTATGAATATTCCCAGATCATCCCTGTGAACTCCGGTGAGCGTGTAACCTGCGCGGATATCATCCTGCAGACACTCACTGAGGCGTTTAAAATATATATCCTTTAACTCCCCCGCATAGTCCGAACTTCCTTCAAGCTCTCTGTAAACCCCCGACTGATACGAAAGAGTAAGGCTCTCATTGCCTCTGGTAAGCTCCGAATACAGCATCGAGGCATATTCTGAAAGATTTCTTATATATGTGTCCCTCACGACCGAGATATACGCGCCAGCAGCAGCAAGCTGCTCGTCCCATATCTCCACCTGGGAGACATCACCCCTGCCCATCGATATCTCCTTGATAAGTGCATTTCTCTGGGAGAGGACATTTTCGTATTTATTGAGCGCCCACACAAATGAATGCTTTATCTGCGAAGCTGAAAGATCCACAAATGACCGCCGCTTCTCGGGAGCGCCCTTTGCTATTGAAAGATCCTCGGGTGTGAACACCACACAGGAGAGCACACCGAACAGCCTTGAAAGCAGCGGGACGGGAACGCCGTTGAGGGTGATATTCTTTTCCCTGATATTTCCTCTTCTTACAGAAAAGCTGATATTCTGCCCGCGCACATTATCGGAAAAATCCACCGAAATATCTGATTTTTCCTTTTCAAAACCGATAAAATCCTTATCTCTGGTGCCTCTGAATGAACGGCAGCCTGTACACAGCCACACAGCCTCGATAAGATTTGTCTTTCCCTGTGCATTATCCCCGAGGATAAGATTTACCTCGGGACACGGAGAAATATCCACATCGGAAAGGTTCTTGTAGCCGTCTGCCCTTATCCTGTCTATCCTCACTTATCTGCCGCTTCTCCTGCGGGGATGGGGTAACCCTCCCTGTATTCAAGGCTTATCTCTGCGGTGTCATCCTCAAAGATCACCCTGACGGTATTTCCCGGGCGGAGCTTTTTCCCTCTCATGGTGCATACTTCTCCGTCTACCTCACAGATACCGGCCTGTACCATTTCCTTGGCCTCTCCGCCTGTATCGGCGATACCGGAGAATTTGAGAAGATCTCCCAGTCTGATAAATTCGGTTTTTATCTGTACTGTTTTCTGCATTTCGATCACTCATCCGATCATGAATGCGGCATCTGCCGTTTATTTGAGCCTTACGGGAAGAACGAGGAATGTAAAATCATCCCCGTCAAAGGGTACTACCGTCATAGGCGAAAGGGAATTACCCAGCTTCAGGCGTATCTTGTCGCAGCCTGCAGCCCTGAGGGCATCGAGGAAGTAGCGGCAGTTAAAACCTATCTCAACGCTGTCACCTGTCATATCGGTAAATATCATATCCTGGAAATTACCCAGTGCTGTGGAGCAGGAAACGGAAAGTGAGCCGTCATGGAAATTGCATCTTACCGCTGCCTTTGTATGCTCTACTATCATGAGCATACTTCTTTCGAGCATATCTATAAGGCTCTTTGTTTCAACAACTACCTCTGTGCCGAATTTCTTGGGAACAGAGCCCTGATATTTATGGAATTCTCCTTCAAGGAGCCTTGAAACTATCGTGTAGCTGCCTATATCGAATGCGACATGCTTTTTGGTAACATATACCGTTACCTTCTTCTCACCGTCATCAGAAAGCATCTTTGAAAGCTCATTGAGTGCCTTTGCCTTGACAACGAAATTGAATCTGTCCTCGGTATTGATGCTCTCATGCCTGATCGCCAGTCTGAACCCGTCTATCGCCACGAGATTGAACATACCGTTTTCGATATCGAAGAGCTCACCCTTGAGTATGGGCTTGCTGTCGCTGGTAGCAACGGCATATATGGTCTGCTCTATCATATTCTTGAGCACGGGCTGTTCAAACTCAAAGAAATCCGTCTTGTCAACATCGGGGAGCTCAGGGTAATCATCCGCAGAAAGTGCGGGGATAGTGAACACCGACTTGCCTGATGTGATGACAGTGCGGAGATTTTCGTCTATCTCAACAGTCACCCTTTCCTCGGGAAGCTTTCTTACGATATCGGAAAAATGCCTTGCGTTGAGGAGGATTATCCCGTGGTCGGTGCTTTCCACCTCAATGGATGTGATTATCGCAAGCTCCATATCATAGCCCGTAAGAGTGAGCTTCTTTGCGTCAAGATAAAACTGCACGCATTCGAGATACTGCATGGGTGATTTGGGAGGAACTGCTCTTATTACATTGTTCAGTGCATCCGTTAGCTCTTTTTTACTGCATGAGAATTTCATCGTTATACCTTTCTTCTCTTTATTTAAAATGATATCTTTGATTATGCATTTATAACATTCATACACCTGAATGTTGAAAACTTTCTCTCACAGGAAATTTGATCCCGTATTTCTATGTATATATATATTATATGTTTTAGTATCTGTAGTAGTAGTGTTGAAACTGTTTAAAACACAGCATATCCCGTGTCACAGACATTTTCTCCCTGAAATTTTCAACCTTGCCTGTTTTGAAAAAAATCTCAAAAGTTTAAAACCCTAAAGGTCTGTTGAAAGACACTGAAAAACAGGTGTTGAAAGTTGAAAACCGGTCGAAAGTTATGTTTAAAAATCGGCACTTTCGGAAAGCCTGACGGTTTTTATCAAAAAGATGTTGAAAAGAGCTTATTTTCAACAGAGTTTTCAACAATCGTGTCGAAAACTCAGGATTTTCCGGAGGCTGAAAATCCCGAAAAATGTCAAAAAGTAACCGTTTGTTACCACTTTGTAATAAAATCCCTTTAAACCGAGTTTTCAACATTTTGTTGAAAAAGATATTGAAAAGCATAAAAAAACAGCTCTTTTTTAAAAATCCGGAAATGTAGGAATGCACATCCCGAAAACAATATCAACAGCATATGTTTGTGATATTTTACTTTAAACAGGATCTGTTGAAAAGTTTTCAACAGGTCGGCAAGGCCGACAGCTACTCGGCAGGCTGAGCCTGCACCCTCCCGTACTCTCATTTGTCAGGGAACGAGCTTTTGTGGCTCGGAACTCTTATTTACATTGAAGCTGGCGGCGAAACGCTGCTGTTGCCCGTATTTTTATATGTGGGTAACGCTCATCGGTGGCTAGGAGCTTTCATTTTCAAGTTTCGGGCTGCAAATGAGCGTTAACATTCAAATACAAGTGCGGGTAACAGCGGACTTTGTCCGCCTAACGGTAGCCTTTTGTTTTAAACGGTTTATTTGTTGCAGGTCAAAGGGGATGAAACACCAGAGGGACGGAGCATCAGTCCGCAATAGCGGCAGTATTTGTGCGCCGTCCCTCTTCGTTTCTCCCCTTTGTATCCCCTTTTCCCCACTCTTTTGTTATTTTGCTTTCCGTCGAACCCCGTTTGTAACTCACTCAGGATTATCAGTACACTAAATCTCACATTCACTCAGGTGTGTTCTGAGGGGACAGTCGCCGATGTATGTCTGCTTTCTGCTTCATTTGACTCGCCCTGACACTTGTAAGGACACCTGCTCTCAGGTTTAGCAACCTCTCATGTCAGTTTCTTCTGTTTACCCTTAGTAAAATAAAAGTTCCGGGCTTCAGATGATAGTTATCTTTCAAATGAAAGAGCGGGTAGTTGTCGGCCTTGCCGACCGGGTAACAGCGGTGTTTCGCCGCCCGGTTTAGCCGGCGGATTTCTTGATGTTCCTGATAAGATCCTCGATCGTGTCCCGTGTGAGGGGATCGGATTCTATGAGCTTTGTCACATCTGCGATGTAGAATGACACGGTGGCGTGATCTCTCTTGCCGAGCTCCGCACCGATATCCTGCAGTGAAAGCGATGTGCATTCCTTCATCACATAGGCCGCAGCCTTTCTTGCGATGGAGACCTGCTTTGCGCGAGATTTTGATTTTATCTCATCGGGTTTTACGCCGTATACCTGCGCAACATCCGCGATTATGCTGTCGTTTGTGAGGGTGGTGTCGTCATCATCGGTGAGTATCTCCCTGATGACGCTCTGAACCTGCGCCATGGTAGGCGGCGAGTTCATAAGGCTCTGGTAGGCGCTGAGCTTTTTCACGCAGCCCTCGAGCTGTCTTACACTGGTCTTCAGCCTGCCAGCCATGTAGTTTATGTATTCCTCGCTGAGCTCAAGATCAAGTAGCCCCGCCTTTCTCTTGACGATGGCACATCTTGTCTCATACTCTGGCATACCGATATCTGCGGTAAGACCGGATTCAAAGCGTGTCCTCAGCCTGTCCGCAAGGGATTTGATATTCTTCGGGTGCTGGTCGGAGGTTATCACGATCTGCTTTCCGTGGTTGTGGAGCTCGTTGAAGGTGTGGAAGAACTCCTCCTGCGTGGACTCCTTTCCGGAAATAAACTGTATATCATCCACCAGAAGCACATCAGCATTGCGGTACTTGCGCTTGAATGAAACAGTGTCCTGTATCTTTATAGCCTCGATCATTTCGCTGGTGAACTGCTCACCTGTCACATAGATGATGTTGGCATCAGGATCGTTTTGCTGTATCCTGTTACTGATGGCCTTCATCAGATGGGTCTTGCCCAGTCCCGAATCCCCGTAAATGAAAAGGGGATTGTATTTTCCGCCGGGGTTTTCAGCAACTCCCACACAGGCTGCATGGGCAAATTCATTGGATTTGCCGACTATGAAGGTGTCAAAGGTGTATTCATACTGGCCGTTGTTTACAGCCTTTGGCTTCGGCTTTTCTTCAAGCTTTTTCTTTTCATCCTCAGAGAGGATAACTATTTTTATCTTCCGTCCGGTGATATGCTCAAAGGCCTCATTTAATATCTCGCCGTGCTGCTCCTCGATCATATCCCTTGCCCAGTCCGAATCATCGCCGCTGACGGAGAGTGTGAAAACATCTCCCTCAAAGCTTACGGGCTGGAGCTTTTTTATCAGAATATTATATGAAACATTGGTCAGCCTGTCCGAACGGACGAGCTGGCCGATGTAGTTCATGACATCGTTGAAAATATCTGTAAATGACATCTGTATCCCCTGAAAGTTGTAATGCAGGGTGTCACGCCGTATCAAGATAACAGCATGGGAAAAAACACCTGTGATAGACAGGGATCTGTCTGCCGTCTTACGGCTTTGTAAAACCCTGTCACGATGTGTATTATTCCTGCATTCTGCCCTGTGTTTTCCGCCGCAGGAAAAGCGGCAGGAGCGCAAAAAGGCAAAAGCACACCAACATAACTATTATAGCACAAATGAAAAAAAAAATCAAGCAAAAAGATATATTTTGATATACTGTTTCTGGTAGATATAGAGCCTGTCAGAGATAATTTTGTTTTGTTGATAATGCACAAAATTCAATGAAATTTTTTTCAATATCATGTTGCTATAAAATTTTGACATTTTTTGAAAATTATGTTATAATCAAAATAGTGATGTCCTGTCCCTCAGGACAGGATCAAAGCCTTTGTAAACGATTTTTTATTTAGTGATAAAGAGCGGAAAACGAGAAAACCTACCGGATCGGAGCAGATACTATGGCAAATGAATTTGATTCCGCAGCATATGCTGCTGCACATCAGGAAAAAAAGATAGGTTCCTATGAGGCTATATTCAAGGAATCTGCCTTTGCAAAGCCTCAGAATATCTATTTCACCATTACCGCAGGGCATATATTCGGAGAGGCCTTCGTAATGGAGCAGCAGGGCACCATGGAGGGCGATCCTGTTTACTGCAGATTCGTGTGCGGTCTCGAGGATATAACCAAGGTCTATATCAACGACAGAGTAAAGGTATCACCGCTGTTTATCCAGTGCGATACAGATGTGAAGGGCGTAGTTCACAGAAAAAGGATAATCGTTCCCTGTCTTCCCAATGTAAAGGAAATACTTGAGGAGATAAAGAAAGTCCACGCCGTTCATATGAAGAAATTTGAGGAGACGAAGCAGCGCGAAAGAGAGAGAAAGCTCGAGGAGCTTCGCAGGAACGAAGGCAGCGAGCCTGTTCAGGAGCAGGAAGCACAGCCCGAGGCAGTCGCACCCGAGAAGAGAAGCATCTATTTCGATCCCTCGCTCCCCGCATCACTGCCTCCCAGAAAGAAGCCCTCAAAGCTTGAGCTCACAGCCGATCTCGAAGAGGATCTCAAAACTCTTGAAAAGCTTTCCATGGCTGTATCCGCAAATGCAGGTACTTCCAAGCAGGAAAGCCAGAGCGGTGATTCTCCCGAGGTGGAGAAGGCTCTTGAAGCATTAAAGGGCGAGATAGAGGAGATCACTGCTCCCAAGAAGCGCCTTAAAAAGGCAAAGTCTGATATTGACGATCAGGTGCCCGAGCTTGATACAAAGAAGATAAAGGCTCCCAAGAAGATAAAGCACAACCCCGACGAGGTAGAGTCCATCGCAGCGGGAGAAGAGGTCAACACAGAAGAGATACTCGGTGTTCCCGCAGCAGTAGAGCAGGTTGAGAACAGTGTTGAGGAGATAAGCGCCGGCAACAAAAAGCCGCCCAAGGTAAAGACCGATATCCCCGATGAGCTGCTTTCGCTGGAGCTTCCGCCAATCGTTGAGCTGTCCCACGCTGATGAGCTTTCAACAGGTGATATGCTCACCGATGTTGATGATGCGATAGCTGAGGAAAAGGCTGCAGAGGAGGCTCGTCTTGCCGAGGAAGCAAAGCTTGCACAGGAAAAAGCCGAAGCAGAGGCTAAGGCCGCTGAAGAAGCACGCATCGCCGAGGAAAAGCGCCTTGCGGAAGAAAAGGCAGCAGAAGAGGCTCGTCTTGCCGCAGAAGCGCAGGCAGCCGAGGAAGCAAGACTTGCGGAGGAGCAGCGCCTTGAAGAGGAAAGAAAGGCAAAGGAAAGAGCATCGTCCATCAGGAGCACAGAAAAGGTACGCACTGTTCCCAACAGGATAAGCGAGGGCACACAGAGCGGCGGCCTGAAAGATTTTGAGGACGCTATGAAGGCTCTTGCCGCAAGGAAGAATGAGCTTTCTCCCGAGGAATACGCTCAGGAGAAGAAGAAGATAATAGCAACTCTTTATTGATATGATAAGCTATCCCACGCCCTGCGGCGTGGGATATATACACTTTTTAAGTATATTGACGCGGGTGAATGAAATGAATATAAAAAAATATGCCGCTGTTTGTGCAGCGATCATGGTAATGAGTGCAGGAGTGCCGATCGGCAGCTTTGAAAATATGCCTTCTCTGTGTACAAGCGTATCAGCCGACGGGTATTATTATGTGCTCAACAAGCAGAGCAGCATCAAGGCTGTGCTCGGTGACGACGGTACTCTCAGCATCAGCGGTTACGGTGAGATAACCAACGGAAGCTGGGTATACAAAAAGGACAAGACTGCAATAAAGTCGGTCGTATTTGAAAAGGGCAGCAGGATAACATCCATCGGCGACGGCGCTTTCAGCGGATGCACTGCTCTTGAATCGGTAAAGCTCCCTGCTTACTTAAAGGAGATCCACGCAAACGCATTTTCGGGATGCGGGGCTCTTTCCGCTGTGAGCATACCCACCAAATGCACAGTTATCGGTAAAAACGCCTTTCTTGGCTGCACCTCACTTAAAAAGGTGACCTTCAGGGCAACGGCACCCATCGCATTTTCCACCAAGTCCTTTGCCGACCTTACAGAGGATGTGACTGTGGAGATACCTGTGGGATCAACCTACGGAAAAAAGGAGATACTCGAAAGTCTCAAAAACGACAGGTTCGCTTCTGTTTTCGGTGATGCTCAGGTAATAAGAAAGGACACTCCCGACGAGCGCACCACACCTACGGTATATGCAGATAACGGAAAGATCACCATAAGCTGGAAGGGTGCGGAGAATGCCCGTTATTATAATGTATATCTGATGAAGAATGACGGCAGTCTCAAAAAGCTCACCACCACCGAAAAGACCACCTATGTGATGAACTGCAAGATAAATGGCCGCTACCGCTTTGCCATCCGCGCATACATCAACGGAAAATGGACAAAGGTATCCGACAAGGAAGTAGTTACGATACTTGCGTAAGGGATCGAACCCCCCTCCGCCTCACTGCGCCCGGCACCTCCCCTTTCAGTGGCGGCAAGACAGGCAGAGTCTGCATCCACGCAACAAAATAGAGTAAGATAAAATGATACACATACGAAAATTCAGAAACGGTGATGAACAGGCGGTCGCGGATGTGATAGCCGTGACCATGCGGACTGTGAATATAAAGGATTATCCCGAAAAATACATAGAGGACGCAGTTGCATTCCTGAATGCTTCAAAGATAAAGGAGCGCTCGGGCTGGATGCATCTCTATGTGGTCTGCGATGATGATATGATCATCGGCTGCGGCGGCATCGCTCCCTACTGGAGCAAGGAAGATGAGAGCATCATATTCACCGTTTTCGTCCTGCCCGAATATCACGGCCACGGCATCGGCAGGAGCATCATTGAAGCGATAGAAAAGGACGAGATATTCCTTCGGGCGCGGCGCATCGAGGTGCCCGCATCCATAACGGCGCTTGAATTTTACAGAAAAATGGGCTACGACTACAAGGACGGCAAAAAAGAGATAAACGAGGATATGGTCTATCTTCTTGAAAAAAGGCGCGAACCCGCAGTATGAACTAACAAAACAACCTCCCCGCTTGCAAACGGGGAGGTTGTTTTGCATTTATTTAAAGGTTTAAAGGAGTTATCAGAATATAATGTCATCTATATCAACGATGTAGTAGTTATGGCCCTTGATGTAGAAATATCCGATATCGTCGGAATAATAGATCTTTCTCTTGTAGATATCCTTGCCGATGTACTCGGTGAATGTAAAGTCCCAACCGAGGGATTCGCCGGTGCTGCCGCCGTTATATGCATAATAGCCTATCTTTGTGCTGTAATATACATCTCCATAGAAAGCGTCCTTGCCGACATATACGATTTCCTGATAAATGCCGTACTCGTCTTCCTGATATACCTGACCATCATTTACTCCGTCGTAAAATACATCTCCGTCATATGTATAGTATGTAGCTGCTCCGACTGTTGAGAATACGGATACAGATGCGATAAGTGCTGCGATAGCTGCTGTTATTGTTCTCTTTGTGTTTTTCATAATAGGTTCCTCCTGAATTTAAAGCTTTTTTTATTTTATTTTTTGAAGCTTTGTTTTTTTCGCTTCTGTCTGTTTAACCGATGCAATGGAAAAAAAGGACAAGATTTTCTGAAAAAATTTTTGAGGATCTGTTTTTAGTGTTTCCTTAAAAGTAAATTAGAATTTCCCTGATCACATTGACATAAGGAGAATTTTGGTATAGAATTTAACTACGATCCCAAACAAATGATATGAGAAGTGATCGGTGGTCTGCCACTGACCGCCGGCCGCCGGACACTGATCACCCAAACAAACGGAGAATGACATGAGTTCTGTTAATGCAAGCGATACCGAGAAAATAAGACAATATTACAACAGAAAGCTTATCGGTGAAGAGCTCGGAAGAGAAATAAAAAAGCCGGTCAGGATAGATCTTGTTGATACACTTGCCGTGGCTGCCGGCAGCTTTCTCGGCTATTTTCTCAACAGCCTGATAAATCCCGGTGTGGTGATAGGCAGCCCTGTGGCAGAGTTTATTGCGGAATCATTCATTGTTACCGCGACCGTGGTGATAGTTGAGGTCACTGTGGGATATATCAGACAGGCAATAGGAAAAATAAGAAAGCACGGTGAATGATCATCGTGCTTTTGTGTTACAGGTCATAAGAAAGCGGCGTTCACTGCTGAACGCCGCCGGATTTTTTTAAGAATTACAGATTACAGAAGATGTGCGCGGGTGTCCTCGCCGGTTCTGTCGATAAGGTATGCAGGAGCGATATCGAAGATAGTCTTGCAGCCTGTAACGCCCTCGGCATTGAGCTTGTATGCAGCGCGGGCAAATGCCAGAAGAACGCTGGATGTGAATTCGGGGTTGGAATCGAGCTTTAAGGAGAACTCGATAACAGCCTTGTTAGTGCCGTCGCCTACCTCGCCGGAGCGGATAACAAAGCCGCCGTGAGGGATGCCTGCATGATCTCTCTTCATCTCTTCCTCGGAGATAAAGTGAACGGTGGTATCATAATCAGAGAAGTAGTTGGGCATGGTCTTGATCTTTTCCTCGATCACAGCTTTGTCAGCGCCTTCCTCTGCTACGACGAATACCTCTCTTGTGTGCTTTTCCCTTGTGGTGAGAACGGGATTCTCGCCGCTTCTTACTCTTTCAAGTGCGCTTTCAACGGGGATAGTGTACTGTCTTGCATCCTTAACGCCCTCAACGCGTCTTACAGCGTCGGAATGTCCCTGAGAAACGCCCTTGCCCCAGAAGGTGTAGTCAGAACCGTCGGGGAGAACGGCATTTGTATAAAGTCTGAGAAGTGAGAACAGACCGGGATCCCAGCCTACGGAAATAATGCCGACCTTGCCTGCTGCCTTTGCTGCAGCGTCAACATTTGCAAAGTGCTCGGGAATCTTTGCATGAGTGTCAAAGCTGTCGATCACATTGAAATATTTAGCCATTTCGGGTGTCTGCACGGGAAGATCGTTTGCGCTGCCGCCGCAGAGGATGAGAACATCTATTTCGTCCTTATGTGCTGCTGCTTCATCAGCCTTATAAACAGGTACGCCCTGTGTTGCGATCTTTACGGATGCGGGGTCACGCCTTGTAAATACAGCCTTGAGCTCGCAGTCCTGAGAGCGCCTTACAGCGTGTTCAACGCCTCTGCCGAGATTTCCGTAGCCGTAGATACCTATTCTTATCATGTTATCACCTTTTTTACAGAAATTTGGAAAATACTATGTATAGTTTATCACAGCCTTGCAGGATTGTCAATAAATAAATTCAATAAAAAGCATATTATTTTGTTGTAAATATTATGTGAAATGCCTTTAAATCGCCATAATCGGGAATTTACAGCCGTTATGAAATGAAGTATGGCATTGATAGAAATTGCAATTGATTCAAAGCTTTGCTTTAAGGAAAGCAGCGGCATCCGCCGCCTTGAAGACAGCAGATATTTTTATAAAGATGAGTAATTGTGATGGGTGATAAGGTCAAGACTTATAATAAAAAACGCAGATGGCTCAGATGTCATCTGCGTTTTTTCATACTAATTTTTCACCGCTGTGCAGGGATCTGAGCTTATCGCCCATGATTTCCTTCATCATCTCAAATGCCGGGATACCTGTGCAGTGTCCGCTGTAGAAAACGGTATTCATCTGTGAAAGCTCCCGGGCTGTCTGAATAATGACGGATTTTTCCTCATCGGTGTGTTCGCCATCACGCTTCATCATGTGAAATCCGCTTATCACATAGTCGGGAACGCTTCCGAAAAGTTCTCTGTATCTGTCAAGGATATTGAGAATACCGTTATGAGCGCAGCCCGATAAAAGCCAGCGTATGCCGTTCTGTGTTATGACAAGGCATTGTTCATGTACAAAATCGTCTTCGGCTTTTTCTCCGTCCTTCAGACAGGAAAGCTTTCTGTTGCCCTGCGGATAGCACCGCCTGCCTGTGATACCGCTGAACAGAAACAGTTCATCATCAAGCTGTATATTACCGTCGATCAGACGGATATTCGGTAATTTAAGGATATCCGTATCTATGCCGATATAGCGTTCACCGTTAAAATGCGGTTCGGCGGCTGTTCTCTGCATGATTATCTGTGCTGTGTGGTTGAGCTCTGAAAAGGGCAGAATACCGCCTGAATGGTCATAATGGCCGTGGCTGAGGATAACAGTATCAACAGCGGTAAGGTCAATGCCGAGCGTTTCAGCGTTTGTGACAACTGCATCAGTCTGTCCAGTATCAAGCAGAAGCCTGTGCTTTTCTGTCTCGATATATACCGAGAGACCGTGCTCGGCAATACAGCTTTCGCTCCCGACAGTATTTTCTACAAGTGTTATGATCTTCATTCGTGTTTACCGCAGCAATGATCTCCGCAGAAATGCTCTTCACCATGTTCATGATCATGATGATCACAGGTAGGATCATCATTCTGTACAAGTGTATCTGCAAGGAAGGATGTAACTGCATCATCAGCATATCCGGTATTTCCGCCGTAAAGAGCAATACCTGCTTCCTGCATTGCCATCTGAGCACCTCCGCCGATACCGCCGCAGATCAGCACATCTACCTGAGCACTCCTCAGAAATCCGGCAAGAGCACCATGTCCTGCGCCGTTAGTGCCAACTACCTGTTCGTTTATGATCTTACCGTCAGTGATATCATAGAGCTTGAATTGTTCTGTCCTTCCAAAGTGCTGGAATATTTGTCCGTTTTCATAGGTTACTGCTATTCTCATGATCGTATTTCCTTTCCGGATTATTTCTTCCGAGATATTATTGTCGAGTGTATAATTTCCGCCTGAGATCACTATGCGCTTTCCTTCCACCAGAGCTGCTGCCAGCTTTTTTCGTGCGCTTTCATATATCGCCGTAACGGTAGTCCTTGCGACATTCATTTCAGCAGCGCATTGTTCCTGAGTTTTTCCCTGATAGTCTATCAGCCGTATAGTTTCAAACTCGTCAAGTGACATTGTGACTGTATCGTTTGCAATATCCTGATCGGGGGCAAAGCTCCAGTAATCGGGATAACAGCATATACGGCGCGTTTTCTGAGGTCTGGGCATAGAACCATCTCCTTTACGACTTATGTCAATTATATCAGATAATATGACATATGTCAAGTATAGATTTTGCTGCACCACTGCCTGAGAGCGGGCAGGCAGAGCCTGCACCCTCCCGGCAGGGAAACGCCGCTGTTACCCGTGCGCTATTTTGCAGGGGAACGCTCATTTGTGGCTCGGAACCGTAATTGATGCACTGTTTTAGGCGTGACCACGCTAATAAGGACTTGCCGAGAGAAGCGAGGCGGTGGGGTTTACAAACTAAAGTTCCGGGCTTCAAATGAGAGTTACCATTCAAATGAGAGCGCGGGAAACAGCGGGTTTTACCCGCCGAACGGTAGCCTATTGTCTTAAATTGTATATTTGCAGCGAGTCAAAGGGGATGAAACACCAGAGGGACGGAGCATCAATTTGAAATGACGACATTATCTGTGCGCCGTCCCTCTTCGTTTCTCCCCTTTGTATCCCCTTTTCCCCACTCTTTTGTTATTTTGCTTCCCGTTTGGACACCGTTTATAACCCACTCAGGATTATCAGCACAATAAATTTTACATTCGCTCAGATAGGTTCTGTGTGGACAGTTGCCGATAAATGCCTGCTTTCTGTTTTGTTTGTCTCGCCCTGTCATTTGGTAAGTCACCTGCTCTCAGGTTTATAAACCTCTCCTATAAATTTGTGCTGTCAGCCTTGCCGTTATCATATAATAATAGTAGATATAAAAGTTCCGAGCTACAAATGAGAGACTTCGTACAAAAGAGAGTACGGGTAGGTGTTGGCCTTGCCGACCGGGTAACAGCGGGTTTTACCCGCCGGGTGGGTGCAGGCTCTGTCTGTTTTCTAACTCGCTTTATGTGGAAATAAGAGTTCCGGGCTGCAAATGAGAGTTACCATTCAAATGAAAGCGCGGGAGGGTGCAGGCACTGCCTGCAAATTTTTTGAAAATTATTGTCCTTTTTTTCTTCTGCATCGGTTAAAGAGACAAAGGGGAAAACAAAAGCCCCGAAAAAGAAATTGAATTAAAAAGAAACTGAAAAAAAGAAACCGAAGGCGGGAAGTAAATCAGCCCGTTTGATATAGATGACCGGATGCAAATCGTCCGGAATGATGGCAGAGCGAAAATCACTTTGCAGCGGCAGCGGAGCAGATCTCCCTGTATTGAAAGGAAGTAAATCAGCCTTTCGGAAACCGGATAATAATACTTAAACTGTGCGACGAAAATATAAAAGGCAGGAATGTGGATGAATAATAAAATAATGCAGTAATGAGCCCGCTTGGTGTAAGCGGGTATTCTGCGTTGCAAAAAAATCTCTTCCCCCGCAGTGGGAGAAGAGATGATCTCATGAGAGGGTGTTTTTTAGTTCTGTCCGTAATATGCGTTTGCGCCGTGCTTGCGGTTGTAGTGCTTGTCAAGCAGATACTGAGGCACCGTGCCCGCATCGGGATTGAGCATGAGCGCATGGAAATTCATGAATGCCGCCTGCTCGAGCACAACCGAATTATGCACAGCCTCGTGAGCATCCTTGCCCCATGTGAAGGGTCCGTGGTTCTTGGTGAGAACGCCGGGGACAGCAAGAGGATCAATGCCTCTGAATGTCTCGATTATCACTTTGCCGGTGTTCTTTTCATATGCTTCGTTGATCTCGGCCTCGGTAAGAGAGCGGGTGCAGGGTATCTCGCCGTAGAAATAGTCCGCATGAGTGGTGCCCATGGGCTTTACGCCCATCCCCGCCTGAGCAAAGGATACTGCCCATTTGCTGTGGGTGTGGACGATGCCGCCTATGCCCGCATATTCGCGGTACAGCTCCAGATGTGTGGGCGTATCGCTGGAGGGGCGCAGCTTTCCTTCTACTACCTCGCCTGTTTCGATGCTCACTACGACCATATCATCGGGGGTGAGCTTGTTGTAATCCACGCCGGAGGGCTTTATAACGAAATTGCCGCTCTCGCGGTCAACGCCGCTGACATTTCCCCATGTGAACACGACAAGACCGTATTCGGGGAGGAGCATATTTGCCTTGTAGACTTCTTCCTTTAATTTTTCAAGCATATCTATCTTCCTTTATCAGTCAAATTTTGAGCCCTTGTATAAACGCATTCCTTCAAGCTGTGATACTGTCCACGAAAAGCCCTTTGCGGTGCGCTCTGCTGCTTCAAAGAAGTGGTTCCCGGGGTTTATTTCCAGCTTATTGTCAAGGATAAGATGATCCTCGTCGATATATTCCGCGGTCTTTTCGATCATTTCCCGCGAACGCTGAAGGACGGGGTTTTTTGTTCTGTGCTCTTTATCGCCCAGTGAAAGATACACGAAGCGGGATCTTATATAGTGCCCCGCCATGAAGTCTTCCCAGCCTTCAAACCACACCGATGGTGATGCGGCGGCAGTGGCGGCGAATTCATCGCACACATATGATGCCCACAGGGAGAAGAGCCCCGCAAGCGAATACCCGCCGATGATCCGTTTAAGACGGCTGTCGGGGAATTTTTCATCAAAATACGGGATGATATGAGCTGTGATAAGCTCAAGTGTGCGGGCTGCACCGTCCCCGAAGGGGGTATCGCCGAAAACAGGCGGCGCAGGCCACGGGGAAAGCTCGTCATTCCAGTTATCCACGGCGAGTGCTGCCAGTATGATATCATCATGCCCGCAGGTCTCACAGATAAGGCGGTACTCTTTTTCAAGCTGATCCGTTTCATGCTGTCCCACAGGCTGTATGAGAAGAAAGCGGGGTTCATTCCCGCTTTGCACAAATACGCTCCTGCCGTTTATGATGATCTCTTCCATAATCTCTCCGCATAGCCATAAAAGGCGCAAGTAAGCCTGTAAGCCGGGTTTTGTCGTGTGTGGTCATCTATCTGAGTGAA
>CAMHMM010000002.1 GCA_946186215.1 uncultured Ruminococcus sp.
GAGACCGTATTCTATGATGATGCTATCAATTCTCTGGTTCCCACCGTTATCGCACCCGCTGTTGAGGAGACAGGCCTTGAGCTCGTTGCTCAGCCCGAGATCGATGTTACATCCATCTCCAAGGAAAACGGCGTTGCATTCACAGTAAAGTGCATCGTAAAGCCCGAGATCACCGTTACAAACTACAAGGGCATCGAAGCTCCCAAGTTCACAGGCTCCGTTACCGACGAGGATGTTGACAAGGCACTCGAGGAGCAGAGAAAGAAGCACGCAAGAATCGTTTCTGTTGATGACCGCGCAGCTGCAGAGGGCGATATCGCTGATATCGACTACGAGGGCTTTGTTGACGGTGAAGCTTTCGAGGGCGGCAAGGAAAAGGGCTATTCTCTCAAGCTCGGCTCCAAGACCTTTATCCCCGGCTTTGAGGATCAGATCATCGGCCACAGCAAGGGCGATGAATTCTCCATAAATGTTACCTTCCCCGAAAACTACCAGATGGAAGAGCTCGCAGGCAAAAATGCTGATTTCAACATCAGGCTCAATGCCGTACAGACCGAGGAGCTCCCCGATCTCGATGATGATTTCGCAGTGGATGTTTCCGAATTCGATTCTCTCGATGAGCTCAAGGCTGACATCAGAAAGAATCTCGAGGAGCAGATGACTGCCCGCGTTGAGACCATCAACACCGACAGAGTTCTCACAAAGGTCATCGAGAATGTTGAAGGCGAGATCCCCGAGGTAATGTACGAGAACAAGATCGACAGACTCGTTGAGGATTTCAAGAGACGCATCGAGTCCCAGGGCATCAGCCTTGATATGTACTGCGCATTCTCCGGCACAGATGAAAAGGCATTCAGAGAAACATACAGAGATCACGCTGTTAAGTCCGTTAAGGTAGAGCTCGCTCTCGAGTACATCGCAAAGACTGAGAACCTTGCTGTTGATCAGTCCGAGATCGACGCTGAGATGGAGAAGATCGCAAAGAGCGTCGGCGTTTCCGTTGAGCAGGTAAAGGCAAGCGTTTCCGCTGACCTTATCAAGGAAGACCTCCTCAAGGACAAGGCTCAGAAATTCGTTGTTGAGAATGCCGTATTCACCGAGGAAGCTCCTGCTGAGGAGAAGTCCGAGGGCTGATAAGCCTGCGGCATGAAGCACAGACAGGCTGTGCCTGCTAAGTGTTTTTAAATAAGGATGCCCGTTCAGGTGTCCCATAAAATGATCATGTTCGTGAGGTGATGTGCGCATCGCCTCACTGTCCATACGATACCCCAAGCGAAAGGGCGGAAAAACAATGAGCTTAGTTCCCTATGTTGTCGAACAGACAAACCGCGGCGAGCGCAGCATGGATATTTACTCCCGTCTGCTCACAGACAGGATAATCATTCTCTCCGAGGATGTAAACCATGTGACTGCAAGCCTTATCGTGGCACAGATGCTCTTCCTTGAAGGGCAGGATCCCGACAAGGATATCGCATTCTATATCAATTCGCCCGGCGGATCCATCACAGACGGCATGGCTATCTACGACACCATGCAGTACATAAAGTGCGATGTATCCACCATCTGCCTCGGTATGGCAGCCTCTATGGGTGCATTTCTCCTTGCAGCGGGCACAAAGGGAAAGAGATTCGCTCTTCCCAATTCCGAGATCATGATACACCAGCCCCTTATCGGCGGCGGCGGGATCTCCGGCCAGTGTACCGATATCAAGATCCATTCCGACCACCTTGTACGCACAAGGGATAAGATGAACAGGATACTTGCTGCAAACACAGGCAAGTCCATTGAGATAATCGCGCAGGATACAGAGCGCGACAACTACCTCACTGCCGAGGAAGCTCTTGAATACGGCCTTATCGACAAGGTCATAGAGCATCGCTGAGGCTTGATTCACCGCAGTTTACCCCACCCTAATCAGAAGGATTGATCAAATGCCACCTGTTTTAAAACGCTGCGCATTCTGCGGACGCTCCGAAAAGGAAGTGCTCAGGCTGTTCACAGGCCCCGCAAATGCAAACATATGCGAAAACTGTATAGCATACTGCTACAGCAGACTTGTTGATGACAATATCGTGCCCGATCCCGATTTTCAGGACAGTGACAAAAGGTCGGGAAAGCTGGGCGTAAAGGGCAGCGGCATGAAGCTCAAAAAGCCGGCTGAGATAAAGGAAGTCCTCGATCAGTATGTCATAGGGCAGGACGATGCAAAACTCGCCCTTTCCGTTGCGGTGTACAATCACTACAAGAGGATAAACACTCTGGGCAAAAAGGATAACGAAGTAGAGATACAGAAATCCAATGTATGCCTGCTCGGGCCTACAGGCGTGGGCAAGACGCTCATCGCCTCCACCCTTGCGAAGATACTTGATGTTCCCTTTGCCATCGCAGATGCCACAACTCTCACCGAGGCAGGATATGTCGGCGACGATGTTGAGAATGTGCTGCTCAGGCTCATACAGGCGGCTGATTTTGATATCAAGCGTGCTGAGCTCGGCATCATCTACATCGACGAGATCGACAAGATCGCCCGCAAGTCGGAAAATGTCTCCATCACAAGAGATGTAAGCGGCGAGGGCGTACAGCAGGCGCTGCTGAAGATCATCGAGGGAACGGTGGCAAATGTTCCTCCCCAGGGCGGAAGAAAGAACCCCTATCAGGAAACGATACAGATAAACACAAGAAACATCCTGTTTATCTGCGGCGGTGCGTTCGACGGTCTTGAAAAGATAATCAAGCGCCGCACGGAGTCCTCTTCACTGGGCTTCGGCGCAGATGTAAAAAGCAAATCCGAGGATGTTAACATATTCAAGGGCGTGACACCGCACGATCTTGTAAAGTTCGGAATGGTACCCGAGATCGTGGGAAGACTCCCCGTTATCTCCGTTCTTGAAGAGCTCGATGAGCCTGCGCTGATACGCATACTCACCGAACCGAAGAACTCCCTTGTAAAGCAGTATGAAAAGCTCTTTGAGATGGACGGGATAGAGCTTGAATTTGAAGATGAAGCGCTTGAAGCCATCGCAAGAAAGGCGATAGATCAGAACACAGGTGCAAGAGGCCTGAGAGCCATCGTCGAAGGGCTCCTCCTCGAGACCATGTTCTCTGCGCCTTCAGATGAAAATATAGCAAAGGTCACTGTGACGAAAAGCTGTGTTACGGACGGTGAAGCCCCCGTTATCACAGAAGGCAGGAAAGATAAGAAGGAAGTAAGGAAGAAAGCATGAGCCAACGGACAGGCAGCACCTATTAACACGGACTGATCGTCAGCGTGTATGCCGCCTGTGCGCCTTAAAGACAGATAACAGGAGGGAGCACCATGCCAAATTCTAACAATCAGAACCGTAATGCACCTTATCCTCCGCGCAGACAGGCTGCGGCAAGGCCCAATCTTGTAAACGCCCTTGCTGTCGTCATAGCCGCGCTGATACTGGGTATCTGCATCGTCATCACGGGAGTGACGGTAAGCGGTTCGGTCAAGAAGCTTACAGCGGCTGTACAGGGGCAGAATTTCTCCTCACAGTTCAGTGCGCCGTCAAATCTCACAGTCAACAGCAATGCTCCGAAACAGTATTTCACAGAGACCGAGGCTGCGGCATATCTCAACATGACCGCAGGCGAGATCGTTGAGGCCATCGACGACGGGGATATTCAGGATTATATCCGCACAAAGTCCGGTTATACGATCTCAAAGGCAACCCTTGATGCCTACTTTGAACAGAAGGCATATGACACAAGGGTGCAGAACAACAGCTGATAAATTCAACCCGAAAGCGTTATGCTTTCGGGTTTGCCTTTATCATACAGCGTCAGCAAAGTGCGGGGATGAATTTTGCAAAAAGATACAGTCCATCGCTGCCTGCGGTAACAGAATGGGACGTTCCCTTTCTGAGTATCGTCATGACTCCGCACTCATAGGGTATCTGCATACCTTCA
Organism: uncultured Ruminococcus sp.; assembly: GCA_946186215.1. Taxonomy (GTDB): domain Bacteria; phylum Bacillota; class Clostridia; order Oscillospirales; family Ruminococcaceae; genus Huintestinicola. Next base: position 3,934 of record CAMHMM010000002.1, read on the forward strand.
TTGATGCAAAAGCCGCTTCCCGCTATGACCTCGTGCGTTTCGAGCTGTGTGCTGTGTATATGCTCGCCGATGCTTTTGCCCGCAGCGATCCTTACAAGGTGATAACTGAATTCGCCGCCTGTGTCCGCAGCGGTCAGCAGATGCTTTAGTTCAACTCCCTCAAAAGTCGGGTGAGCGTTCCATCCGAGCTCTGCAAACGCCTTTTTGCCGTAGGGCGATACGAAAACGCCCTCATCGAACCTGTCAAACAATGCTTTCATGTAAACCATCTCCTTAGTTTTGATAAGTATAGTATACATGAAAACCACAGGGCATTATTGTAAAAAATTGCGCAATGAGTTTATGTACTCCTTCGGGGATACTCCCACTATCCTTTTGAAATACTTGTTGAAATGGCTCTGGTCGTAAAAACCCGCATCAAGTGCGGCTTCAGCTATGGTATCACCGCTGCGCAGCATCCTCTGAGCCTTGCGTATACGGTTCTGTATGCGGAAACGGTTCGGAGTAAGACCTGCGACCTTTCTGAATTTTCTTATATAATGGAATTTGCTCATATATGAATCTTCGGCAAGGCTTTCGATATCCTCATCATCCTCGGGAAAATTCTCCATATCCTCCCTGCACCTGACAAGAGGCTCGTCATCATCCTGTGCTGTGCCGGTATATGTATCATATATCGCAGCTGCTGCATCGGTCATGCTATGCTGCAGCTGTGCATCGGGGATATTTTCCTGCTCCCATAAATATTTTACTGCCGATCTCACAAGCAGCAGGTATTCATCGCGCTCTGCACTGAACAGCTCCTTCTTTATGCACAAAGAGACCATATCAACAGGTGCATCGGATCTTATGGAGTGATTTTCATAGGGCAGCAGGAAAAACACCGTTCCGGCGCTGATATCCTGTTTTTCACCGCCTGCGGTAAGCTCTGCATTGCCGCGCACCACAGCGGATATGACCGTATGTGCGGCATGACTGTGTTCTTCAAACCGCAGTATGCCGTCTTTTATCACCACGAGCTCAATGCTTTCGGAAATGTAAAATGTTACCCTGTTCTTTTCAGATCTCATTTGTGCATTATCACCAATCAAGTGCTATAAATGCAGGGATAATTTGTATCCCAAAACATGATTTTTTCGACCGAAAATGAAATACATCGTCTCTCTCAGTTGTATTATATACAGAAAGGGAAGTGAGTTTATGGAGCCTATCATAACACTTGTGACTATCGTCACAGCGGCCGTATCGCTGCTCACCACCGCAGATGTACCGTCCGCGGCCGGCAATGCGGTCACTGCGGACACATCCGTAATGTGCCCCATGCCCGCGGACGGTACTGCGAACGGTGATGTGTTCGCACTGCACAAGCCGCACGGCTTTTACAGTGCATCCTCCGATTACGGCAAGGTAGCCGAGGCAACCGAATGGGATGTATCCGACACGATATATTTCCGCGCACTGAAGCCCGGCAAGGACAACATCACCGTCACGGTCGTGAACGCAGACGGCACATTCGGCTACACCGAGTATGTCATCCAGATAGATGATGACCTGAAGATCAGCGTAATAGACATCATCTCATCAAACCCGCCGATACTTTACTGAGAAAGAAGTGCGGCTGCAAATGCACTGCCCTTGGAGCGAAGCTTTTCAAGATCCTCCTCCGAGGGCTTAAAGCATACCCTGCAAAGCTCCTCATCCACTTTAAGGCCGAGTCCCTGTGCCCTTGCAGCAAGGTTCGCGCAGGCCTCACCCGACCATCCGTAGGAGCCGAATATCAGGGCAGGCTTGTTTCTGTCCGCAACAGCGCTGACACTGCCGAGCACCGACCAAACGGGCGGCAGAGCATCGCGGTTGAGCGTTGGTGAGCCGAACATATATGCGGCGGATGTACGCAGAGCCTCATCTATCTCAGCATCAGATGCGGCCGTTATCTCATACACACCGACCTCACAGCCCGCAGAACGCGCACCCTCAGCAAGAGCCTGCGCCATTGCAGCGGTGTAGCCGTAGCAGGAAACATAGAAGACGGATATTTTCCCGCTCTGCACCACAGGCTCCGACCATTTGTCGTAGCAGCCGCAGACCTTCTCTATATCACGGCGAAGCACGGGGCCGTGGGATGTGCATACAAGCGCAGGAGAAAGGGATCGGATCAGGGAAAGACCGTTCTTTACCGCCGCAGGGAACACGCCGAATATATACTTATAGTAGCGGGCAAGCTCCGTATCATATCCTGCGGTATCGCTGATATCTTCGTCAACGGTCTCGCCGCAGTAGTGGCAGCCGAGGAAATCGCAGGTAAATACCGCGCCCAGCTCTTTGCAGAAGGTAAAAATCGAATCCGGCCAGTGGAGATTCGGTGCCCAGATGAATTTCAGCGTATAGCCACCGATATCAAGCTCCGAGTTGTTCTTTGCCACGCACTTGTTGAAATCGCGGTTGAGGATATTGGAAAGGTTTTTGAGCGCTGCCGCTGAACCGTATACGGTCACATCGGGGTTAATATCAAGTATCTTATGGAGCGCCCCCGAATGGTCGGGCTCGGTGTGGTCGCACACTATTATATCTATATCCTCTGCGGGACATATCTCCCTGATATTCTCCAGAAGCTCATCGGCGAAATCATCATGCACCGTTTCAAAAAGAACGGTCTTTTCGCCCCTGAGAAGATAGGCATTGTAGGTCGTACCCGTTTCAGTGGGCACTATAACATCAAAGGTTTTAAGATCGGGATCCTTTACTCCCACATAGTACAGATCATTTGCAAGCTTTATCATTTTGCACATCCTTTCAGTTCAATGCACACCTTGTCAGCGATCATCCGCAGGATCGATTATCGTTATCCCCCCTGCTATGACTGCCTTTGCATAGTCCGCAGCACAGGTAAAGCGCTTCGGGCTGAGCACTCCGCCGCCGTAATAGCGGCTGGTGGTGTTGTGTGAATCCGAGCCGCCTGTTGCGGGCAGCCCGTACCACTGCGCATATGCCTTTGCCCTCTCATCAAAGCGGGGATCGCGGTGTGAAGCGTTTACCGTCTCCACTCCGTCCACAAGCAGCGGGCAGTGGAGCGTACCGTTGATATACGGTGCCTCGCGGAACGGGTGCGCCTGTATGATATATGCGCCGCAGGAGCGGGCAAGGATAAGGAACTGCTTCATATCCAGCTGCATGATATCGTCATGCTCCATATACCACTGCTTGTCAAGCCCGTAAACAAGAAAATCCGAGCAGCCGTCACCGTATTCTATCCCGAAGAATACATCCAGACCGATCTCGTCGCCTCTTGCCTTTGCGTGCTCATAGCCCAGGCAATACCCCGCGATCCACTCCTTCCACGGGAGCGAACGGTCAACGGCAGTGTTGCCGTTGTAGAAATGGTCTGTCACGATGATGCCGTCGTAACCCTCTGCCTTGTATTTTTCCGCCATCTCCGCCCCTGTGGAGTCGGAGCAGGCGCTGCCCTCTGCGGTGTGCAAATGCGTCTCATACCTGTACATTACAGGTTCTCCTTTCTATAACGGTAACTGTTGCCAGCCCCGTTTTGTTACTGTTTTGTAATTTTTATAGAAAAAATGGGATGTTTTCGCCCCTATTTTTTATAACATTATAACATTTTTCGCTTGACATTGCAAGCCAAAAATGTTAAAATTTATATTGTAGATGACTGTTCGCTCATTTTATTTGTATGAGCTTATGGTTTTTTGGGGGTATCTGAGACCCTCCATGCAGGCATCCCGCACGGGAATGATCTGCACAGAACAGCGGGCTGCATCCACTGATGCACTATTGTAATGCGGGATTTGTTACGATCTTACCGCTCAGTTTTGCGCGGATCTCCGAAAAACTGCAGGAGATTCAGGCTTCCCTTAATCTAAGTAAGGAGGAATATCAATGACACAGACAAGAAAAGGTCTGAAAGCCGCTGCTGCGGTCATCATGGCTTTGCTTGTTTCGCTTCTTATGTTCATGGTGCCGGCGGACGCTTCTGCTCTTACTATGAACAAGTCAGGTGCTAAACTGGCAAAGGGCTACGCTATGCAGCTCAAAGTTTCGGGCACATCCTCTGCCGTATCCTGGTCAAGCTCCGACAAGAGCGTTGCAACAGTCAGCAGCAAGGGCAAGGTCGTAGGCAAGAAAAAGGGTACTGCTTATATCACCGCAAAGTCAGGCGGATCTTCCGTCAGCTGCGTAGTTGAAGTAGTAAACGGCAAGATCAGCGCTTCCACACCCAATGTATCGCTCAACGCAGGCGATCAGAGACTGGTCACCATAACCGCCAAGGGCTCTCATGCCCTCAAGGTAAAGAGCTCGAACAAGTCCGTTGTTACAGCAAAGTGGGCTTCCAGCGAGTTCACCAACGATAAGGCAAACCTGAGACTTACTGCATTAAGCGCAGGTACAGCCACCGTAAAGGTGTACATGACCAAGTACAACGATATCTATGTAAACCTTTATGTTACCGTTATGGGCGGCAACACCACACTTTCCCAGAACGGCACAGGCACACTCAGAACAAATGTTACATCCCTTAATGTTAATGTAGACAACACTGCTACATTCACACTGTACTCCGCAGACCAGAACCTGCCCACCGCTGCATTCAGCGACAATACCATCGCTACCCTCGGTGCGGGCACATGGACAAGCACCGGCAACGGCCAGTACAGCATGGTCTGCACAGTAAGAGGCCTCAAGGCAGGTACTACATACCTGACACTCACCGACAGGAACAATGCCTCGAACTTTGTAAAGCTGACTATCACAGTCGGCGGCGCAGCTGCTGCAGGCAAGGGCACATACTACACCGTATATGACGATCAGAACACATCACGCTACATCACCAATACAGACAGATTCATATCCTTCTATGACAGCGTGAAGCGTGCAACAAGGTATGTTCTCGTTCCCGGCACAAACGCATATGATGTGGCTCAGTTCAATTCCGCAGTTGCAAAAGCAACAGGAAGCTACACCACATACACCGTATATGCGGATTATCCCAATGCCTACAACAGCTCCTACTACAACAATTCCTATTACAACACCACCTATTACAACAGCTACAACGGCAGCAGCGTACAGACATTTACTGCTACAATACCCGATGTTCAGTACAACAACGGATATGTGAACACTGTGACCACCAATGTTACAAGATATATCCTTGTTCCTTCCAATTACGATTCCGCTCAGGTAAACTACATCGAGGCTTCCTACAGAAAAGTTTATGAGTACGGCGTTATCTACAGCTCCAATCCTCTCAACTCCAACTTTACAAGAAAGTCCTCTAATGATAAGGTATACACATTTACCTGCACAAAGAACGGCCAGACCGTGACAAGATATCTCGTATATCCTTCGACTGTAACCAATCCTCAGGTACAGTATCAGTCCATCCTCAGCGCTTACGGCGTGACAACCACGGCCTCCACCACGCAGATGGGTGCTTACTACAGCGTATACACCGCATACAACACTGCATGGGAGGCAAGACGCACCAACTCCGATATCGTACAGACTGTTACAATCGGCGGCAGAGCATACTATGTTCTTTGCCCGTACAACTACGAGATCGCTGATGTGAACACCGCTGTTGCAAAGTACACCAAGACATATCAGTACAACACTATCTACGCAAACAACCCCACACTGCTCAACACCTACACAGACTGGCTGGTTACATGGACAAAGACCGTTAACGGCAAGACAGTTACACACTATGCTTTCTTCCCCGACAAGTCTGACACCTACCAGCAGATGAGCTACAATCTCCAGGTTTCCGACGGCGTAGTTCCCAAGCCCACCTACAACTACTATGAGATACTCTCCTCCCGTCCCATCACAACAGGCGGCGATGTACTCAAGACATGGGTAAACACCAAGCTCGGAACACCCTGCTACATGGTAGTTCCTGCCAACTACGATCCTCTGAAGGTAAATGACATAAAGGTAGCAAACGGTTCTCAGTATGAGCTGTACCATGTTTACACCAATATGCCTTCCATTCCTTCCAGCGCAGGCTACACTGTAGTAGAAGGCTACTACACAGCCAACGGCGCATTTGTACACGCATACTGCTATGTTCCCGTAGGATATGAGGATTATCTCGTATCAAGAGCATTCGCAGGCTACGAGGTATGATCTCCCGAAAGGGTTTGATATGACATAAAACAGCGGCACGGTCGAAGGATCGTGCCGCTGTTTTATTGCTTTATGTGGGTGCCGTCCGGATGTCTTTCCGACATAATAAATATCCCCTCTGCCGGAGACAGAGGGGATATTTATCAGTGTGTATCATACCAGCTTTCGCCTATATTCACATCCGTTGCGAGAGGAACGGAAAGCTCAGCCGCTCCCGGCATTTCCTCTGCAAGTATCTGTGCTGCCTTCTCGGCATCCTTTTCATCGGCCTCGATTATCAGCTCATCGTGTATCTGCAGTACAAGGTGCGCTTCGGGCAGTTCCTTTGCCAGCCTGTTATACACCCTTATCATGGCGATCTTGATTATATCCGCTGCGGTGCCCTGAACGGGAGCATTCATTGCGGCACGCTTGCCGAACTGGAAGATGTTGTTGTTTTTTGATGCAAGCTCGGGGATATATCTTCTCCTGCCGAACATCGTCTCGGAATAGCCCAGTTTCTTGGCGTTGTCCACCGCATTTTGCATAAAGTCACGCACGCCTGCGAAATTATCAAGATAATTCTTGATATATTTCTGCGCTTCCTTCTGGGATACATCTATATCCTTTGCAAGGGAGAATGCGCTGATGCCGTAGACGATACCGAAGTTTACCGCCTTTGCCGCCCGCCTCATCTGCGGAGTGACCATGGAAACAGGCAGGTCGAACACCTGCGCCGCAGTAGCCGCATGGATATCCACTCCGGAAAGGAAGCTGTTTCTCATATTCTCATCATTTGAAAGATGTGCAAGTATCCTGAGTTCGATCTGGCTGTAATCCGCATCTATGAGCCGCCTGCCCTGCTGAGCCACGAAGAACTTGCGCATATTGCGCCCGAGCTCCGTCCTTACGGGGATATTCTGCAGATTTGGCTCGGTGGATGAGATCCTGCCCGTGCGCGTCTCGGTCTGCTTGAATACGGTATGTATCCTGCCGTCATCCTCGACCTGCTTTAAAAGCCCGTCCACATAGGTGGACATAAGCTTGGTGTACTGCCTGTACAGCAGCACATCTGCCACGATGGGATCCTTGTCCGCAAGCTCGTTTAGAACCTCTGCATTGGTGGAGTAACCGCTCTTTGTCTTCTTGCCCGAGGGCAGCCCCATTTCCTCAAAAAGCACCGCTGCAAGCTGCTTCGGTGAAGCGATATTGAATTCATGCCCTGCGCGGAAATAGATACGCTGCTCGATCTCCCCTATCTGCGCCTTGAGATCATCGCCGAATGTCCTGATGCCCTGCGAATCCACAGCAACACCGTAATGCTCCATGGAAGCCAGTACCTCTGTCAGCGGCAGCTCGATCTCCCTGTACAGCTTTTCCTGCCCTTCATCGGCCACTCTGCCGTCAAGAACGGTACACAGCTCTTCAAGCTGACACACCTCAGTGTACTTTTCCATATTTTCGTACTCATTGCATCCCATTTCGGATGTGAGCTGCCTTATGGTGTATTCCTTTTCGTTGGTATCCAGAAGATATGCGGCGATCTGAGCATCCGAAACGATATTTTCAAGCCTTACGCCGTTTTTCATGCAGAAGCGGTATGCCCTCTTTGCGCCGAAGGTACGCTTTCTGAATGGCAGCGAAAGGATCTTCAGTATCGATTTTTCATCGTTTGTTTCATAGCATTTCCCGCCGCATACGGTGAGTATCTTCTTGCCGTTGAAGGCAAAGGTGAAATCTCCGTCGGGGATATCCTTCACAGGTGTGAATATCATCGGCTCAGCCGTCGCCTTTGCAGATATCCTGCGCGGAGTGGTGAGCTTCATCTTCTCGATGATCTTCACCATCTCGAGCCTTGACAGCACTGCAGCCAGTGCGTCTGTGTCCATAGGCTTGTATCTGTATGCGTAGATGTTCTTCTCGACAGGCACATCCTTGACGATCTCCGCCAGAAATCTGCTCATGCGTGCGCTTTCGCGGCCGTCAGCCAGCTTTGACATGACGGATTTTGTTCCCACTATATTCCCTTCGTCGAGATTATCATAGAGATTTTCGATGGTGCCGAAATTCTTTATAAGCCCGAGAGCTGTCTTCTGGCCGATGCCTCTTACGCCCGAGATATTGTCTGAGGAGTCGCCCATGAGCCCCTTGAGCTCCACGAGCTGAGGCGGCTTTAACCCCTCATATTCCTGCGAGAAACGGTCGGGAGTGAAGTTTATCAGCTCTCTTGTGGTGTGGAGCATTACCGTGACATTTTCATTCACAAGCTGCAGACTGTCCCTGTCACCGGTGAGGATATAGCAGTGGTCGTTCCCCTGTGCCAGTGTGGAGAGAGTGCCAAGTATATCATCCGCTTCAAAGCCCGGCACTTCAAGGACGGTAACGCCCATATATCCCAGTATCTCCTTGATATACGGCATCTGCATGGCAAGCTCATCATCCATTCCGTGACGGTTTGCCTTGTAGGTGTCACACGCCTTGTGGCGGAAGGTGGGCTCCCTGAGATCGAATGCCACAGCGCACGCCTCGGGGGACAGCTCGCCCTTCACCCTGAAATAGATATTCATAAAGCCCTGTATGGCATTGGTAAATATCCCGTCACTGGTGGAAAGCTGCTTTATGCCGTAATATGCTCTGTTCATAATGCTGTTTCCGTCTATGGCAAGTAATTTCATAGGACAAACTCCCCTCCGATCTTAAAGGTATGCGGCGTACCGGTGCTGCACGCTGCAGATCAGCCGTGCATCATATCGAGAACTCGAATTCCGTATACTCTCCTTCTTTGCTTCGCACAAGGATATTCCCGTCATGAAGCTTGATTATGGAGCGCACGATGGAAAGCCCGAGACCGACTCCCGTAGTGTCCTTGCCGCGGGATTCATCTGTTTTGTAAAAGCGGTCGAAGACCTTGTTCATTTCATTTTTGCGCAGACCGCCGCCGCTGTTTTTAATGGAAAGATGTGTCTTTCCCTCATCCGTAAAAAAGCTGTATTCGATATATCCGCCCTCATCCACGAACTTCACGGCATTCTCCGTAAGGTTGTAGATGACCTGCTGGATAAGGTCGGGATCGGCATTGACCGTGAAAACAGGCGCATCAAGCCCGCGGATATCCACCTTTTTGTCGTCGATGCGGTGCTCAAAGAGCAGCACCGTCTTTATGGTAAGGGTGGTAAGGTCAAATTCCTTCCTGACAAGAGCTATCTCGCCGGATTCATACTTTGAGATATTGAGCATGGAGCGCACAAGGCGTGAAAGTCTCTGCGTCTCCTCCGAGACAGTACGCAGATAGCGCCGCCTCTCCGATTCGGGTATAGTCCCGTCGAGGATGCCGTCCACAAAGCCGCCTATGGTGGTCATCGGTGTTTTCAGCTCGTGGGACACATTGGAAATAAAGCTTTTTCTTGTTTCCTCGATCTCCTCAAGGGATGCAGCCATCTCGTTGAGAGTGGAGGCAAGAAAGCCTATCTCGTTGTGGTCGGCTACCTCTACCTTTTCGGAAAAATCCCCCGCGCCGAATCTCTTTGCGGCAAGAGTCATTTTCTTCAAAGGCTCCGCATATCTCTTTACATGGAAGTTTATCAGCACTGCGGAAACGAAGAATATCACCGAAAACGCTATAACTGCTATAATGAGCATATAGCTGATATAAATATTGAAAAACTTCGCATCAAGGCTCGAAAGCACATAGAATGTGCCCTCATCCGTCTCTGTTCTGTATATCACGGAAACCCGCGTGGAATCGAAAAAGCCGTCGAGCACCGAAAAACTGCTCATATGGTCGTCGATGAGCTCGAGTGTGTGGGTGGAAAGCCGTCTTTCAGTTAACGGTGTTGCCTCGGAACCAGCCAAAGCAACACCGTCTTCATCAAAAACTATGGTCTCTGCGTCCGTCCATTCCGCTCCCTTGCGGAGATTTTCGGTGATAAGCTCCAGCCCGTCATCATCATCCGGATCATATGTGCGGAGCATATTGACAGCCTTTAAAGCTGCGGAGCCCACTTCGCGTTCAGCCTGAGCGCGCATGAAGCGCAGAGAAAAGCAACCCACCACCGCCGCCATGAGTATCATAGCTGCGACGAGTACCGTGTAGAACAGTCTGCGATAATTCTGCAGACTACTGCGCATGTTCTTCCTCTGCTTCAAACTTGTAGCCTACGCCCCAGACTGTCTTGAGCGCCCACTTGTCGGAAACGCCCTCCAGCTTTTCGCGCAGTCTCTTGATGTGTACATCTATGGTTCTTGAATCGCCATAGTACTCAAAGCCCCATACCTCGTCGAGAAGCTGGTCTCTTGTGTACACTCTGTTGGGATTGGAAGCAAGATAGAACAGAAGCTCCAGCTCCTTGGGAGGAGTATCCAGCACCTTGCCGTCAACCCTGAGCTCATACCTTGTCATATTGACAACGAGCTTGTCATACTTGACCTCGCGCACCTCGGGCTCGGATGTAGTCTGTGCCACTCTTCTGGACACAGCCTTGATCCTTGCGATAACTTCCTTGGTGTCAAAGGGCTTTACAACATAGTCATCCGCACCGAGCTCCAGACCGAGCACCTTGTCGAAGGTCTCGCTCTTGGCGGTTATCATGATTATCGGAACATTTGATTTCTTTCTGATCTCCCTGCATACCTGCCAGCCGTCAAGACCGGGGAGCATGATATCGAGAAGAACGATGTCGGGGCGCAGCGCGTTGAACTTAACGACTGCCTCCTCACCGTCATGGGATACAACGACACTGTAGCCGTCTTTTTCGAGATAAAGCTTGAGTAATTCGCAGATGTTGTTATCATCATCAACAACAAGAACCTTGCCTAATGACATAGCACTTCCTCCTGTTTTTCATAAAGACCGCCGGCGTATAATGCCCGCAGCCGATTAAATGTCAATGCTTATGCGCACAAATCTATACATTGTAATTATATAATATTTTGGGGCTTATAATGTTATTATTCTATCAATTTAATGTGTCTAATCTGTAAATTTAACACTTTTTTTGCTTTGCTGTTATAATGGAGCTAAAAAAAATTCATTTTCGCAAGCCGTCACATTTGCTCACAAAATGCCGGAAAGGTCGAACAGAGGCGTATATACAGCCTGCGCGGAGCTTCTCTCCTGCTCATAGCCCTGAAAGCCGATATCTGCGGCAGCACTGCGCACCTTTTCATATTCATATGTAAACACACGGCGGGAAAGCTCCTTATGTTCATATGCCCTGAAGCATGGCGTATACTGGCACATGAGGCTGAGCATGATATCATTCTTATACTCCGACAGCATATCCAGTATTTTCAGAGAATCCCTGTAATGCCCCGGCAGGACAAGATGCCGCACGATAACGCCGCTCTGCATCAGACCGTTTTCATCAAAACGAAGGCTGCCCGCAATGGCGATCATTTTTTCGATGGCTCTGATACAATACTCAGCATACCCGGGAGCAGAGGAATATTTCACTGCCGCCTCGTCCGAGCAATACTTGAAATCGGGCATGAACACAGAACAGTATCCCCTGAGCAGTTCTATCGTTTCCGTTCTCTCGTAGCCGCCGCAGTTGAAGGCCACAGGTATATTGAGCCTGTCCCCGCAGCTGTCCAGCGCATTTATGATATTCGGGACGAAGTGGGTACCCGTAACAAGATTGATATTATGCGCTCCCTGTGTCTGAAGCTCAAGAAATATCTCGCCGAGCCTTTCATCGGTGATCGGTGCGCCCTTCCCCGCTGAGGATATCTCATGATTCTGGCAGAAGCAGCACCGAAGCGGGCAGCCCGTGAAAAACACCGTACCCGAGCCGTTTGTGCCGGAGATGCAGGGCTCCTCCCATTTATGCAGATATGCCTTGGCCGCACGCACCATGCTGCCCTCGCCGCAGAAACCGTGCCTTGTTGTTCTGTCCGCCCTGCACATTCTCGGACAGAGCGTGCATGAGCGCATTATATCATCATTCATCCCCGTCACCTCATTTTTATGTTTGCAGGAAATCTGCGGACAGATGGTATTAAGAGATCACCGAATAAACAGATCATATCCATACATTTACATATGAAACAGATCCTTTATCTTACCGAGTATTCCTTTTTTATCTTTACCGGCTTTATCCTCATTGTTTACGGTTTGCTTTCCGTAAATAAGCTCATTCTGTTTCTCTTCAAAGTCTTTTACATTATCATATATCCCGGGGATGAACTGCTCATACAGTGCGACACCGTATTTTTCCTTCAGACGCTCATACTCTTCATGTGAGAGACACAGCAGCCCCCACCCATCTGCACCTCTGTATCGTGCATATTCCATCAATACATATTCAGGTCTGAGCACTTCATCAAGCTTTTTCAGCACTTCCCACTGATAGTAACAGTCCTTCGGAAAAGGTATGGGATAAGCCGCATCACCTTTATAGATCGTTATCTGCGGTTCTTCATCTGCATTATCCTCCGATGTGTAACGGAACCTCCCGTCTTCGGGCAGTATCAGACCGCATATCTCTTCCAGTTCTTCCTTCCAGTCAATGTAGATAAGAGCCGCTTCCTCAAAAGCTTCACAGTCATCATCTGTCTTTTCGCTGTCAAGAAAGCCACACAGCTTTTCATATGTATCTGTCACTATAGCCATACCCTTTCAGTTATTCATTTCTTTTCCGCTTACATTGCCAGCAATATTATCGGTTTTCACTTAAACGGTCATATAAACTGCTGTACTTTTCATACAGGTCTTTTTCCATCGAGGTATCGACAGAATCCGTATATACAATATAGTAGCGCCTGTCTGTGCGGAATTCGCTGGTAGTTTCATTAAATGCCTTGTGCCCGGGATTTGCGGCATAAAAGCCTTCGTAATCCTCAACGCCGCCGATCTCCGTCTTATAGACGATCAAGCCGTTATCCTGACCATTGATGCCAACACCGTATTCGTATGAAAAAGAATATACATACGCTTTTTTCTCATTATCGGGTATTATCAAACCGAAAGCATCAAGTATTTCTGTTTGTTCCCCGGGAGTAAAGTCACAGAGCATATTCTCAGGTTCCCCGTGAAAATGGTGCTGGGTAAGCCCCCAGAAAAAGAAATAAATGCCAACGGCTGCCATTATCAGAAGTATGATACTGCCAATAATGAGCCTTACAATAAAAACTTTTCTTGATATTTCTCTTAATTTCATTCAGGGCAACACTTATTTCCTTTATTTTTCTTTACTATCTTATCAAAAACACTGTTATACACTTTGATGATATTACCGACAGCAAGAGCAGCTATGATGCTTCCCTCACGCACACCTTTCAGACTGCCTATAAATACAAAACATATAACAGCAGATACCACGATGTAAAATATATCAAAGAAAATCTTGATATTCTCATATCGTTTTCCGGTGACTGTACTTATCGCTCTGTTCATTGCCTCGCCGGGGAGCATTGCAACACCGCCCCTGACCTGTATCCATATCCCCAATGCAAGTATGATACAGCCCAGCAGCATAAATATAAACTGCATCGGATAATTTGCAACGGTAATATCTTTTATAAGCCAGCATGAAAAATTGGTAAGATAACCGTATACAAAGGCAAGTACAGTCTGTACAGCTATCTCGGCATAATTGCATTTTCCCTTCTGGACAGCGATCTGTACAAGTATCTGCAATACACTCATAAGGTTCAGCCACCCGCCGAATGTGAGCAGCTGATTTATCAGTGAGATCGAATACGGCACCGACGCAACAGGTGATGTTCCCAGCCCCGCCTTTGTGGAAAAAGCTACTCCCATAGAAGCGATGAACAAGCCTGTCAGAAAAAGAATATAGTTTTTTACGACCGTTTTGCTTATCTTCTTATCCATTATTGGTTTACGCTGAATCCTTTATATATTTATGTGCAAATATCATCGTTCCTGCCGAAAAGATATATGGCACGATCTCGTGCAGGATAAAGCAGGGAACGGAGTCTATATTAAAGATAAGGACAGCCTTGATAAAATCCTCGGCAATGTGTATAAGCACAGCATAGAGCAGAAATTTTCTGCTGTCCCGATAGTGTACCGAGATATACACAAGCATGGTCAGCGCGATGTGAGACACCATTGAATTTGCGGCACCAACTATTTCCGGAATGCTGCCCGGAGCCGCCTCACCGCTCAGGATCCCGTTTATCATGATCGCGGCATTGGCAAGGATAAGCTCGCTGCCGCCATGCCCTATACCATAGGACACAGAATCCTCATGTCTATCATAGCTGTTTATAATATATTTCATTATCAGGAATTTTCCGCATTCCTCGGTTATCCCCGACAGCACTGCATTCGACATGGCTCCTGCAGGTACGAACAGCCAGAAAAACGCACGCACGAAGGATATGAACATATATCCGATGAAGCCGCACACCGCAGGAAATATCCGCCCGTTTCGCTTCCGTCGGAGTATATATAACATTGCAGCAGGGAGTGCGAATAAATATATCAGCTCCAGAACGGCTGCAAATGTGCTGAGTGAAGTCTTGTCCATACGGTCGCCGCCTCAGAGACGGGGGACATACGCTGCGGTCATATGCAGATTTTGCTTTTCGGGCATTTCTCCCCCAAAAGCAAAACCACACGCTCAGATACGCCCCGAAAATTTTTTTGCATTTTAACCGATTTTTGTTGTCCTTTTTTCAGACTTCGTCGGTTAAACATACAGAGACAAATAATACAGAAAAATCTTTGGAGGAAATATCTATGAGACACACAGTTAAAGCAATGGCTGCCGCATTTATGGCAGTTATATCGATAAGCACGATACCGGCCGCAGTAAGCGCTGATGCCTTTTCCGACGAACCCGCCGGCGGCATATATTCCTACACCGATGATTTTTACGGCGATGTATTTTACAGTGCAGACTGCGGATATTATTATATCAATGCAGACGGCAGGGCTGTACTTATAGTTCCCGATGCCGCACTGGCAGCCGAAACACCCTCTTACAGGATCGACGGCTACTACAACACCGAAAACACTACTGTCGATGACATCAGTGTGATGAAATACACATCAGACAGCGGCAACGCCCTGTATATCCGCACGGGCGACGGCTGCTATGATGTAAGCGGCGATCACACGGCCTACGATATTGAAGAGGCTGCCAACATCAACGGTGCGGCAGTCACCTTCAAAGGCTTCACCGGCGAGGGATATCACCTCGCAGTCTGGACAAAGGGCGGCAGATCATTCTCCGTCAAGTCCAGAAAAGCGCTGACATTCGCTGAGCTTCAGAACATAGTTTTTGCCGTGATCTGAGCTTATGCGGACACCGCAAAGCCATGATACCGACTGCTGTCCGCCCGCTTTCGGCAGACGGCAGAGTATCGCAGAGAATACCGGCTCTGTGCGCTTTGCCTGATATATGTCCTCCAAATTGATTGCTTTTATATATTTGCACTGCCCGTTCCCGGACAGTGCGCTTTTTTTGCTTTAAATCCCCCGGTCATTTCTTCTCGAACAGCGGGATAAGCATATTCTCTTCAAATTCATCGTCGGGAAGCGGCGGATTCATATACTCGAGCGGAAGCGACTCCATCTGCCCGTCCGAACGCTTGTATGATACCTGCTTGGGGAACGCGGTAAGCCCGATGGGAGTCATTACCTCGCATATTACCGGCTCGTCACACCCGAGAACATCAGCGACCTTCCGGCTGAGCTCATCATTGCTGCAGATCTTTTCCGTCCTGATACCGTAAGCTGCTGCCACAGCGGAGATATCGGGAAGCGAAAGCTCAGATTCCTGTGTGCAGGCCACCAGATGCCCTGCGAAAAGATTGGTCTGTGTAGCTCTTATAGCACCGTATCCCCTGTTGGAAAGCACGAATATTTTTATCGGCAGTTTCAGCCGGCGTATTGTTTCAAGCTCCTGTATATTCATTACAAAACCGCCGTCGCCATTCACACCGACAGTTCTTCGCCTTCCGCCCGCAAGGCAGGCACCTATGGCTGAGGGCAGTCCGTAGCCCATTGAGGCAAGCCCCTTCGTGCAGAATACTCTTTGACCTTTTCTTACCTTGAAGCCCTGCATCGATATATCTATACAGCTTCCCGAGCTGCCCGAAACATAAATATCATTTTCCGTCATCTGAGAGGATATCTCATCTATCAGGCAGTATGTGTTCACAAGCTCCTTCTGCTGGCGGTATTCAGGCAGAATAATAGGATATCTGCTCTTCACCCTATCCGCATAGGCAAACCATGCAGACCTGTCAGGATGCTTTATGCGGTCTTTTTCCTCGAGCATAACAGAGATAAATCTTCCCGCATCCGCACATATCGTCATATCAGGGCGTACATTGATCTTTGCAAGCTCGTTTTTATCGATATCCACCATGATCTTGTATGCCGCTCTTGCAAAGCCGTTGAAATTATACCCCGTCTGAAGAAGATTCATCCTTGCACCGACAGTCAGGAAAAAGTCGGAATTCTGCTGGATAAAATTGGCATATCTGTGCCCGAGACCGCCCGGTCGGCCGTAATACAGCGGGTCATCTTCTGTAATAAGATCTATCCCGTTCCATGTGGTGAGCACCGGAATCCCGAGTTCGCGGACAAGCTGTGAAAACTCCTCTGCAGCACCTGCAAGTCTTATCCCGTTTCCTGCAAGGATAACAGGGCGTTCGGAACAGTTCAGCCTGTCTATAGTCTCTGTTACCTTCTGGCGCAGATAGACCTCATCCTCGGGAATCTCAAAGGGTGTGTACCCGATAAGGTTCTCTTCATTGATCATGCTTGCCTGAACATCAAGCGGGATGTCGAGCCAGACAGGACCTTTTCTGCCGTGAGTAGCTTCATACAGAGCCTTCTCCATATGATATCTTATCATGGAAGGATCATCCACGACAGCGGCATATTTAGTGATGGACTTCACAACGGATATTATATCAAGCTCCTGCATACCCTGCTGGCGGATGCCCTGCCCGTTTATCATATCAAGACGCTTTACCTGTCCTGATACGACAAACATCGGGGTGGATTCGATATAAGCTCCTGCAACTCCGGTAAGCGCATTTGTTCCGCCGGGGCCTGTTGTGACCATCAAAAGTCCTATCCTGTTATTCACTCTTGCATATGCTTCGGCAGCGATAGCCGCTCCCTGCTCATGCTGGCAGCAGACAAATTTTATATCCTTGCTGTTTCCCAGTGAATCATTGAGGTGCATTGCACCGCCGCCCGGCAGCATGAACATATGCTTCGCACCGGTCTGTTCAAGTTTTTTTATCACATAGTCGGAAAGTTTGATCATAGCCTGTCACCCGGATCAGTTTTCACTGTAATTTTCATCGAATATACTCGGAGTTATAAACCTGATATCAATATCCCTGCCGATACTGCGGCGGTAGGACATATACATATCCTTTATCTCCTCATTGAGCTCATCCCACTTGTTTTCGGGATTGAGCGTAGGCAGATTGACATCACCATAGCTCTCATTGTACTGTGTCTTGAAGCCGTCAAAGCCTGCGATAAGTATCTCCTTCGCCTCTATCATGCTCATAAGCCGCAGAGCTGTGATCATAGCGTTGTCGAAATGCGGCCATTTATGGGACGGCGAGCCTCTGTTTATCACTCTGTCGAAATTGACGACATATTCATCGCCGCTTCCTGCGGTGATATTTGAAAGAATGACCTTCTTTACAGCTGAGAACACATCTGTGTAAACATCCTTTGCGTACACGAATCTTGCTTCATTGGTAAAGAAAAGGTAATCGTAGGCGTAGCCCGGGATAACTGCATTTACTGCGAATACAACAGGTTTTTCCTGCGCTGTCACATTCTTTATGCTCTCCGCCTGTGTAACGGATGATCTGCCCGGGGCAATAAGCATGACTTTTCTGCCCGAAACAGCCTTCCTGAGATCAGACAGTGCCTGTTCATCATCCACATGACGGCTCTGGTTGAGAAGATATTTTTCCTCGAGAAGATCATAATCATACTTAGTGCGATCCTCGGGAGAAAGGGATTCGATAATATTTTTCATATCCTTTGCACCTGTACGGTGGTTCTGGGTGAGATATGCAATATTATTTACATGACAGCAGTACATTCCCGCGATCATATAGCGGGTGGAATAGCCCCATGTATACTTCTCCCTGAAATATTCCATATACAGATCTATGGCATCCATGATCATGTTCATATCATATCTGCCGTTGTGACTGCGGTCAAGGAAGCTTGCCACCAGCTCGGTAGTGGCATTTCCTGCGCCGCGCCCCATACCGCAGAGACTGCTGTCGAGCACGATATCTCTCTGACTGTCGGCAAGTATATCCACAAAATGCTTGCAGAGAGCAAAGGCAAGCTGCTGGTTGTTATGGGAATGAAAGCCGAGCTTTATCTGCGGAGCCACTGTCCTGTCAAGAACACTGACGATCCTTTCAAGATCCTCCTCATACATCGCACCGAATGTATCCACCACAGAAATGCTTACCGGATCCAGTTCATTAATGTATTCTGCAGCCTCGATAAGGTCTTCATCCGAATATGAAAGGGTGTTGGCCAGCTGCAGATACACCTGATATCCTTTGTCCTTTATCTTCTTTGCAACAGCCGTGCCGCCCTCTATCTTCCCGTGGGGGAATACTACTCTGACCGCATCGATGGAATCATGAGTACAGGGGGGCAGTGTATCAAGATCATACCTGTCCCAGTCGATCATCACAACATAGGTGATACCGGGCTTTTTATCCTGCAGGAATTCTTTCAGATCATCGGGCACATGAAAATAAGTAGTGCCCTCCTCATAGGCCGGATTCTTGAGCCATCCGCATTCGATGATATCGGCATTTGCCTCACCCAGTTTTTTGATCAGTCCCTTTATGGCGGGCACACCGAATTTCCCTCCGGTTATATATGCGCCATCCCTGAGTGTGCAGTCAAGAAGCTGTATTTTTTTTGCCATTTCCGTTCACCTCTGTTTGGTTTTAAGGAAAGCACCGGATAAACGCTTTTCCTGTGCGCTTTTCAAGTGTCTTTCCCTGTCTTTGGCGGGGCAGATAACCTGTTCTATCTGCCTGTTGTATGATACTGCGCATCAGTCATGATGCGATATCCGCAAATTTCTGTTTTACGCGCTGTACCGTGCGTTCGGCGGTAAATTCCCGCCCGTCCAGATATGAAAGCGTGCAGCCGCTGTCAAAATGAAATCTCAGCCTGCAGGAAAAAAGCTGCTGCATTTTCGTTCCCGTGCTGCGGTTGATACGGTTGTCGCCGTATTTTCCGTCACCCAGCACAGGACAGCCGATGTGCGCCATATGCGCCCTTATCTGGTGTGTCCTGCCTGTGAGCAGGTCTATCTCCAGCAGTGAAAATCCCTCTTTGCTTTCCAGCACCCTGTACCCCGTGCGTATCTCCTTGTTGGCAGGCGTGCTTTTGTCCTGCACATATACGCGGTTGAGCTTTTCATCCTTGTAGAGATATGCCGTGAGTATGCCGCTGTCATGGGGCGGTCTCCCCGAAACGATGCACATATATGTCTTATCCGTGCGCCGTTCCTTCACAGCAAGGTTCATCTCCCGCAGTGCCGCGGCATTCTTTGCCGCTATCACGATGCCGCCCGTATTTCTGTCAAGGCGGTTGCACAAAGCGGGGGCAAAGGAGTTCTCCCTTTCGGGATCATACTCGCCCTTCTCACAAAGATAAGCCTTGAGCCTGTTTGCAAGGGTGTCTGCGGTGTGTATGTCATCCTCATGCACCACAAGTCCCTGCGGCTTGTCTATGAGGATTATGTTCTCATCCTCATAAATGATATCTATATGAGAGGAAACGGCTCTGAATGTATCCTCTGTCACCGTGCCCAGCATATCATCGGGAAGATATATCTCCAGCACATCCCCTTCACAGAGCATTGTGCTGATCTCGCAGCGCTTCCGGTTGAGCTTGATGTTCTTTGTGCGTATGCCCTTGTAAAGCGCTGACTGAGGCATCGCGGGGCAGGCCTTGGTGATGAATTTATCCACACGCTGTCCCGCATCATTGGGATTGATCACAAATCTTTTCATATAATACGCCGGCGGTCGCTTTTATCCGGCATTTCCTCAGAATTTCTTGATGACCTGCTTGCTCTCGTTGCCGTCGATATCCATAAATACACCGACGAGCTGTTTATCCTTTACATACATTCCCGAGATAACATTGTCCGACTTCTGATTGGAGAACACCTGAGTGGTCTTGCCGGTCTTGGGATCGTATCTCTGGATGCTGTGCGCCTTGTTGTAGTAAATATAGCTGCCGTAGGATGCCATCTGCATCATGGGCTTTTCCCATGTTACCCAGTGCTCGGCCTGTGTGTCTCTCCAGCGTATCTCCCAGTCATTATCTATGGAAAGCAGCTTGCTCGATTTGCCTGTGGAGGTATCGTATGCGCTGATGGTATCGGATGTACCGTAGATAAGCGATTTGCCGTAGAAGAAGAACGGACTGGTGGAACCCCAGCTCAGCTTGTCAAACTTGGTGGACTTTGCAAGTCCCTTGGGCTTGAAATCGCCGTGCTCCTTGAGTGCGGCATCGCTTTTGAGGAAGTATTCATGATAAACATTGTGCTTTATCTCAACGCCGTTTATAAAGCTGTCGTCATAGGTGCAGTCCACATGGTACCAGCTCTTGCCGAGCTTTACAAGGTTCCAGCCGTGATCGTCGTTCATGGCGATCTTACTCTCTATGCCCACTCTTTTCAGAAGCACACAATAGGCTCTTGCGTAGCCCGAGCAGGTGGCCTTTTTCTTTACAAGTGCCGCATAGGGTGTGGATGTGTTTCTCGTACCGTTGTCCACATAGGATGTGCTGAGCACGAGCTTGTCGTGAAGATATGCCACTTTCTGGACATCCGTCCATTCCTTTTTAACGCCTGTGAGCATATCCTTTACAGCCTTGTCGAATTTTGTCTTGTACTGGCTGAGCTTTGACTTGGATGTGGTGTATTTTACCTTCATGGTAACATACAGCCTTGTTGCATCAGCCTTTGCACTGAGGTTGAGCTCCTCCTCAACATAGAAATACTTTTCCTGTGCAAGGAGCTTATAGAGCACATCGGAGATCTCGTCATAGAATGCATCGGCCTCTGCCTGTCCCGCATTTTTTACGGATTTTGTAAAGTTGATCTGTGAATCAAAATTATCAAAGCCCTTTTTCATCTGGCTCTCAATGGATGATGTTGACGAAGAGGAGGCAGATGTAGCCGCATAGACGGTCTGGTTTGAAATGGCGGGCATCCCTGTGACCGAAAAGAACATCACAAGGGAAAGCAGCAGAGAAACGATCTTTTTATTGTTCATAGCGATAACATCCTTTTCAAGGCTCATATCCGTGAAGCACCGTCCGTGTCATATAAGCCCTTTTTATGTGTGTTTCTGGTATATTCCTGATCAGTAAAGCCTTAATTCGCCCTTTTCATACATTTCCTGAAGGGCGCAGAGGATCCCCAGTCTGCCCGATGCATATGTAAGGCCGCCCTGTACATATGCCGCATAGGGCTCGCGGAGAGGGCCGTCGGCTGAAAGCTCTATCGAAGCGCCGTTGTTGAATGCGCCTGCGGCCATGATGACCTGTGAATCATACCCGGGCATATCCCAGGGCTCGGGAGAAACAAAGCTGTCGATAGGTGAACCCTTCTGTATTCCGCGGCAGAAGGCGGTCAGCGCCTTGGGATCGCCGAGTATCACAGATGTGATTATATCGCCCCTTGGCTCGTCGGGCTGCGGGTAGCACTTGTAGCCCAGCTGTGTCATGAGCCTTGTGGTGAATACCGCCGTCTTCATAGCCGCAGCAGTCACCTCGGGAGCCATGAAGATGCCCTGATAAAGGCTCCTGTTCTCGTCGAAGGAAGCTCCTGCCTCACGCCCTACTCCGGGACAGGTGAGACGGTACGAGCAAAGCTCCACCAGTTCCTTCTTTCCTGCGATATATCCGCCGGAATGTGCCAGTCCGCCGCCGGGGTTCTTGATGAGCGATCCTGCGATAAGGTCTGCGCCCACCTGAGTAGGCTCGGTCTTTTCCACAAATTCGCCGTAGCAGTTGTCCACCATTACGATGACCGACGGCTCAGCGCCCTTTGCGGCCTTAATTATCTCAGCCACGGCGTTCACCGTCAGCGACGGGCGCAGGGAATACCCTCTCGAGCGCTGGATATATGCGATCTTAGCGCCCTTTACCTTCTGGAATATCTCTGCCACATTGGGCTTTCCGTCTGCGGTGAGCTCCACCTGATCGTATACCACGCCCATATCCGCAAGGGAACCCATTCCCTTGCCGCGTATGCCTATGACCTCTTCGAGGGTGTCATAGGGCTTGCCCGTGAGTGAAACTATCTTGTCTCCCGGTCTGAGCACACCGAAAAGCGCTGTGGAAAGCGCCGCTGTGCCGGATGCTATGGTAGCCCTTACGAGTGCATCCTCAGTCCTGAATATCTCGGCAAAAACGCTGTCGAGCGTGTCTCTGCCAATATCTCCGTAGCCGTAGCCCGTGCTTCCGCTCAGACAGGCTGCCGATACCTTGTTATTGATGAAAGCGCGCAGCACCTTTTCGCCGTTTGCACGCGCTGTGCGCTCGATCTCCTTGAATTCGGCCTCGCAGGCTTCCTCTGCCCTTGCTGCGGCCTTTGCTATTCTTTCCTCAAATTCAAAGCCGGGCACTGTGACCGGCTTAGGATCATATATCTCTGCCATTTTGATCTCCCCGTAAAAAGTCAGACTATTCTGTATTATCAGTCATTCAGAACAGACCTGGTGTCAGCTGCTGCGCACTGCATAACAGCACTGCGCGGCTGTTTCAAAACCGAGATGGAGATAAAATCCCATCATACTTTCTTCTGCCATTACCGAAAGGCATTTTTCCGTGCGTATCCCGTCAAGCAGGGCACGCATATTTCCTCTTTTTCTGTGAGCCGGAGCTGTGGAAACTGCCGAGAGGAACAATTCCCTCTGAGTTTCCATATCCGCTGCGGCAAATGAGCTGCCGTATAAAAATCCCTGTGATACACCATGGCGGATGCGGTGGCTCAGATCGCAGTACCACGCGGAAAAATCCATTTCCGCAAAGGATGCGCCAACGATGCCCCGCAGCCTGTCCGCACTGATATCATCAAATATTATATCGGCGCTGTTTGCCTGCCGCCTTGTCATATGATACACCGTGTGCACAGAAAAGCCCGCAATATCACGGGGCTTTTGCATTTCCGCCGTTGCAGCACCCGACATTCCTATAAAGCAGGCAGTCTCATCATCACATTCCCCGCAGACTACCGCATTGGAATTGAATATCATGATATACGCGCTTTGCGAGCGATAAAAGCGGCAGAAATCATAGCCCGTGCCGTAAGCCCTGAAATATGTGCAGAGCTTGGCGCTGTGATAATCCTCTGCCTGCAGAGGCAGCTCGGTGATCTGCCCGATCATTGAGCCGAAAGCGTGTCGGCCATGAGCCGTGCCAGCTCGGCACAGTCATGAAAATCCTCAAGCCGTGCAAGGCACGAGGGCGTGTGCAGGTAGCGGCACGGTACGGATATTGCAGTTGTCCGCACGCCGTCTCCCGAAATATTGATGGCTCCGCTGTCGTTCCCGCCAGCCACAACGGTCTTTGTCTGCCATTTTATGCCGTTTTCCTCAGCGATACGCCTCGACATCTCAAAAAGCTCACGGTCGTATATGGTGGATCTGTCCATGAAGGAAACGACCGCTCCCTTACCCAGCTCGCAGCACCTTGCAGCGCCCTCGGAAAGAGGGATATCCGCCGCAGTGGTGGCTTCGAGCACAATTGCGAAGTCGGGCTCGGTGATGTATGCCGCAGTCCTCGCACCCCGCAGACCTACCTCCTCCTGTGTCACAAAGGTAAAGGTAGTATCGTATTCAAGGGCGTTTTCAAGGATGAGCGCCAGCATTACAGCGCATCCCGCCCTGTCGTCTATGGCCTTTGAGATGATGCCCCCGTCCGCAGTGACCGTATAGCCGTCACGGAAGTAAAGCACATCCCCGGAGCGTATGTATCTGAGCGCATCCTCTCTGTCTGCCGCACCTATATCCGCATAGAGCTTGTCAAAGGAAGCAGGCGTTTTCTTTTCCTCGTCGCTCAGGTTATGTACCGCCTTTGAGCCCACCGCTGCGGTAAGGCCGCTTTCGGTCACCACCGTCCTGCCGATGACCGCATCCGCACTGACACCGCCTACGCAGTCCAGTGCGATCGTGCCGTCCTCGTTTATATATGTGGCGATAAGCCCCACTTCATCCATATGCGCTGATATGATAAGCTTTTTCGAGGGAGTCCTGCGCCCCTTGTAGCGGACGATCAGACAACCCAGAGGCGTGACCTCGTATTCGCATTTATCCGCTATCTTTGAGATTATGTATTCTCTGACCTTTTCCTCTCTGCCCGAGGTGCCGTTTATCCTGCAGAGCTCTTCGAGAAGACTGTCAAGCAGTGCATTATTCATCAGTGCCGCACCTCCCCGCAAAAGCCGCAGCGAGCTCGGTTATATTCATAAGGTCGGAAATATCAACGATCTCCGCAGGCGTGTGCATATACCGCAGCGGTATGGCAGCATATGCTGTTCTCACACCCGACCTGCTTATCGTGAAATAGTCCGCATTGGTGCCTGTGGTACCGTGCATCACTTCTGTCTGGTACGGAAGCGAAAGCTCCTGTGCGATCCCCATGAGCCTGTCGGAAAGGGCTCTGTCGAGAGTCGGCGAAATGCCTATCATCGCACCGCCGCCGAGTTTGCCGCACTTTTCGGGCTTCTCGCCGCCGCACAGCGCAAAGCTTACATCCACCTCTAATGCGATATCGGGATCGATATGGTAAGCGCCCACTCTTGCACCTCTGCAGGTGACCTCCTCCTGTGTGGAGAGCATCACCGTCACCGAGCAGGGAAGCTCGCTTTCCTGCGAAAGCTTTTCAGCGACTGCGATCATCACAGCCGCGCCCGCTCTGTCGTCAAGGCCTGCACCGCATATCCTGCCGCCAAGTATCTCCTCACAGGGGCTGTCAAAGGATACGGGATCGCCCTGCGTTATCCTGTCAGCGGCATCTGCAAGACCTGTGTCTACCCACAGCTCATCGGGCTCCATGACCTTCTTTTCCTTTGCAAGATGCGGCGGCAGAGTGCAGACCGTCCCGCAGACATCGCCGTTCCTGCCGTGTATGATCACTCTCTGTGCGGGCAGTATGCGTCGGTCAAGACCGCCTACCTGAGACACCTTTGCAAAGCCGCCGTCTACAGCACACACGATCATGCCGACACGGTCTATGTGTGCATCAAGGAGCAGATGCAGCTTATCCGGCTTTCTTTCGCCGATATTTGCGATAACATTGCCTGCCTTTATATACACATCATCAGTGTATTTTCTGAGCTCTGCCGCACAGAACTCAGCTGCGGGGCTCTCGCTCCCGCTCACCGCATTTATTGATGCAAGCCTGCAGACGAGGCTTATAAATTCACTTTTTTCCATTTTGACCTTTCTAAGAAAGCCCTCATATGTTGCTTTCCGCGTGTGTTTCACCAAGCCGGGCACGCCTGTAGGCATTCAGCGGGATGCGTATGCATTCAAAACGCTTTTTATCCGTTATGCCAAGCTTTTCCGCCAGCTCCTCGCAGGTGATGCTGTCGGCAGTCTCCCTGTCCGCTCCCGTGATCATCTGCGAAAAAAGGGATGCCGCGGCAACAGCCACCGAGCAGCCGTATATCTCATAGCCTGCCTGCTTTATCACGCCGTCTTCCTCTGCTATATCAAAGGTGATCATATCCCCGCAGAAGGGCGATGAATACTCCGCAGAACAGGATGGCGCATCAAGCCGCGCCGAATTGACGGGATGCAGGAAATTTTTTCTGAATAACTCGTTCATCCGAAAGCCCGCTTAATTTCTTGAAATATCTACCACATTGAGGAGTATCCCCGCAGGAGAGATATCCACCACGCCGTATGAGGGCGGGTTGCCGTCATGGGACATGGATACAGAGCCCGGGTTGAAAAAGTAAAAGCCTTCCTCATAGCGCTCGAGCCGTGCATGAGTGTGGCCGAACATCGCTATCGTGCAGCCGCACATCTCCGCCAGCTCCCGCAGATGCCCCAGACCGCCCTTTACTCCCTGTATATGGCCGTGACAGAGATATATTTTCACATCTCCTGCCTCGACGACCTTTGTGGAAGGGAGCATGGATGAACGGTCGCAGTTGCCCGCAACCTGCTCTATGGGCAGATCGGGGTATTTCTCACGGACTATATCCATGTCGCTTTCACCGTCACCCAGATGGATGACCATGTCGCAGCTGTCGTGCATCTTGTCGAGCACCTTTTCCACAACGCGCCTGTTCCCGTGGGAATCAGACAATACAAGTATCTTCATTTGCTCTCCCCCGCACATCAGAACCGTCTGTCACGGCGGACACGGCGTATGCGCTGCTTGCGCTTCTTATTTGCGGTTATCACTATGGCGATATAGCATATCACCAGCGCCAGCGCTATTACCACTGCCGCTATGAACCATCCCGAGGTCAGAAAGCTCTTCGCCTTGTCCACATTGTAGCTCACCGACGAAAGCGTGACTGAGCGCTGTGCCACAAGATCCACCGTACAGATGGTCTCGCTCCGCGTTCCGCGGCCGTCGCTCACCTCATAGAAAAGCGAGTAGGAGCCGAATTTATCCCCCTCGTTTATAGGCGCATTGGCTGTGCCGTCGCTGTTGAGGCTTTCCTCGTCAAGCTCGATCTTGCTGAGTATCTTGTCGGGATCTATCTGATCCGACCATATGCAGCTGTATTCCTCGCCGGTCACCAGACGGACGAAGTCGCTGTTGCCGCCGAAGCGCACCTGAAGCTCGCTGAGCTCCTTGCCCCGCTCTACTATCTGCTTGTAGCTCAGGTGCTCGAAGGCCCATTCATACAGCTTCTTGTGATCCTTATAATGATTGTATACGGTGTCGCCGTCCTCATCGGTCTGGGGCGAGCCCAGTGTGACAAGCAGGTAATGATTGCCGTCCTTTTCGCCGAGAGTGGCAAGATTTCTTCCGCATTCATCCAGAGTACCCGTCTTGAAGCCCTTTACATAGGGGTAATACTCATAGCTGTCGGGGTTTATCATGGAATTGGTGTGGTAGATATGCGCCCAGCCCTCGCCGTGGACATTGGTAGGCTGCATCTGGTAATCAACGGTGCAGGCTATCTCCACAAGCTTAGGATAATAGTCAAGGGCATACTTTACGATCTTCGCCATGTCGTGGGCGTTGGTGAACTGGTTTTTGTCGAAAAGGCCGTGGGCGTTGGTGAAATGGGTGCCCGTGCAGCCTATCTCCTTTGCCTTGTTGTTCATCATCGCAACGAAATTCTGTGTGCTCTGGCCACCCACATTGTAGGCCAGCACCCCTGCGGATTCACAGGCGGATTTGAGCAGCAGCGAGTAAAGAAGATCCTTTACGGAGGTTATCTCTCCCCTTGTCAGGCCGACTGCGGAAGCGCCCGTGCCGTAAAGCTCGTCGAATACCGAGAGCGGTGCTTCATACATGGTAGTGTCGAGAGCATCCTCGGGGACATTGTCGAGCACCACCATAGCGGTAACGATCTTTGTGAGGGATGCGGGGTACATCTTTCTGTCCGCATCCTTTTCATAGACGATCACATCTTTGTCTGTATTCATCATAACTGCCGATTTGCTCGTTATCGCAAAATCGGGCGTGTAGGTCATGGCGCTTACTGCGGGGACACACTGCAAAAAAAAGAAAAAAGCCGTGACCATACATATCATGCCGGCAGTTATGCGGTTTATCATGTGCATAATGTTCTCCCCTTGCCGGTCTGTACGGCTATTTTTTCATACGGGCGGTGAGAGCCTTGATCTTCTTGCCCTCATTCGCAAAAAGCCGTTCATGCTCGGTAATGAGATTGTCCTCATCATCCTCTGCATGAAGATCGCGGGTGATATAGCATATATCAAAGCCCGATTCCTCAAAATATACGACGGAATCTTCAAAAAGCTCATCATCATCTGTCTTGAAGCGGATCTCTCCGTCGGGGGAGAGAAATTCTTTGTACTGCATCAGCTGGCGGGGATGGGTGAGTCTGCGCTTGTTGTGCTTTCCCCTGTTCCACGGGTTGCAGAAGTTGATGTAGATACGATCGATCCTGTCCTCGGGGGCAAAGACCTTTTCGATAAGTGACGCGTTCATCCGCAGAAGCATAACATTGTCGTGAGTTTTGTTCACTGCTGAAAACATCTGCTCGATATTGCGCCTTGCAACGCCCAGCATATCCGCCTTGATATCCGCTGCGATGATATTCGCATCCGGATATTTGAGTGCGTGCTGTGCGGCAAAGATCCCCTTTCCGCAGCCTATCTCCAGATAAAGGGGACGGTCGGTCACAGAAAATGCGCCGTGCCATCTGCCGCGCATCTCCTCGCCGTTTTCTATGTAATAGGGGCATACCTCCAGCTCGGGGCGTGCCCATTTCTTTCTTCTTATTCGCATTGGTTTTTCCTGAAATCTGTAATTTTATGTGTAATGAATTGCTCTCCCCCTGTTGCGAGGGGGAGGGTAGATGTCAAGGTCAGGCCTTGTTTTTCTGTATATTTCCGGCGCTGTCCTTCTTTACCGCCTTCTTGCCGAAATAGGTCGGTCTGAACCACTCCACATATATCTCCTCGATAGCCTCTATTGTATAGTCGTAGAGGAAGAAGATAAAGCTCACGAACACAAGCACGCCTATAGTGATGTATTTCCCGAGGAAGGAGAAGTTGGCAAAGAAATCGTAGATGCCGAAAAGGAATATGGTCACTCTGTACCAGATATATATCGCCGTCATGAACAGGCCGAATTTAACGGCAAGCTGCAGCGGCTTCGGGCGTATCTTCTGCAGAAACGGCAGAAGTATCGGGTAATAGCCGAAGAAAAATATAAATATGGTGGATGACTGCTTATCCGGAGTGAGGAAAAGCGACAGCAGCGAGACTGCAAAATACGCCGCCCCTGCCCATGCCGGATCGACCTCGTGCGCCACGATTATCATCAGCGCACCCGCATATATGGGAATGGCAAAGCTCAGCAGCGGAAAAACGCCTGTAAAGAACATCAGTGTCAGGCTCAGTGAACAGACGATCCCGCCGATGGCCACCTTGTAGCTTTTGGTTTTATTGGACATATTCAACCCCTGGTAATGAATGCGCAGGATGTGCCGTGCATAACGAAAGTCCGGCCGCTATGCAAAGGGTGCATCCGGAGCCTGATGTATACAGGCAGTCGTGAGCTGTGCGCTCACCTTATCCGGCAGGCGGTGCGGCAAACGCCGCGCCGCCCCTCGCCGGACATTGCCCCATGACGGGGAATGCTTTTTAATTATCTCTTCTTTGTGCGCACGCTTATGTAGTCGGAGCCCTCAACGGTGGTCCAGCTTCCTGCGATATATGCCTTTACGCAGAACTTGTAGCGGGTGTCGGGCTTGAGGCCTGTTACCTTGTAGGTGTGCTTGGTGGTCTCCTTGAGCTTCTTGAGCTTGCCCTTGCCGTCTACCTGATATACGGCATACTTCTTTGCAGCAGAGATATTGGTCCAGTCGAGGGTGATGCTCTTTGCCTCGCAGGCAGCCGTAACAACGGGCTTCATAACGGTGAGCATACCGTCGGTCTTTGCGGAAACATCAGCTACCTGACCGTCTATAACGGGACGGATCATGAACTTGTAGGTAGTGCCCATTTTAAGGCCGGGGATGGAGATGGATGTGGACTTGGTGGTCTTGTACTTGGTATATTCGCCGTTTTTATAGATATAGACTACATAGCCCTCTGCATTGGGAACGGTGTCCCACTTGAGAGTCATCTTGGTGCCGTTGGAGCCCGACTGAACCTTGAAATCATTGAGAGCAATGGTAAGAAAATCCTCATCGGTATAGCCTACATCGCCGTCATTCATATAGTACTCAGCTTCGAGTGCATAAACTGAAGGGGATGCCAGCATCCCGACTGCAAGAAGTGCGGCCATAACTGCTGCTTTTCTGTTGACTGCCATAATTATCACCTTTCTTTGTAAAACGGTCAAAAAGACGATCATAATACTATTAACAATTATAATATATACGCCTGTAAATGTCAAGTTATTTAGAAAAATTGGCGGCGAAACGCCGCTGTTACCCGCGCTCTCATTTGAACTGTGACGCTCATTTGCAGCCCGAAACTTTAAAATGTTAAACGGTAACAGTAAGTTTGTCCGTTACCCCCTCCGCCTCGCTGCGCTCGGCACCTCCCCTTTCAGGGGCGGCAAGGCAGGCAGAGCCTGCACCCACCAGTACTTTCATTTGTCATTAAACGAACTTTTGATACTCGGAACTTTTAGTTAAAGCGCAGTTTCAGGCGTGACCACACTAATAATGACTTGCCTCCCTTGAAAAGGGAGGGGGACCGTCGCCTTCAGGCGGTGGTGGTGGGATTCATTAACGAACCGAGCCCCTGATGAGCGTTCCCTTTCAAAATAGCATACGGGCAGCTGTCGGCCTTGCCGACTAAGTGTAAAATAATAATTGGCATAAAAGTTCCGGGCTGCAAATAAGCGTTACCTTTCAAATAAAAGTGCGGGTAACTGCAGGCTTTGCCTGCCGCTTGACATTTTCCGCGGTGTCTGCTATAATTTTTACATTACGGGATAACAGGGCAGCAGCGGCCGACGGCGCAATGACAGAGTTCATCTCCCGTGTAATGATCGGAGAAATAAGATGTTCGCAAAAATCAACAGTCTTGGACTTTTCGGGCTCAATGCCTTTGTGGTCGATGTGGAGACGGAGATCAGCAGAGGTACGCCCTGCTTTGATATAGTAGGCCTTGCGGATGTTTCCGTAAAGGAGAGCCGCGACAGGATAAAAGCGGCCTTCCGCAGCTTCGGCGGCCAGTTTCCCGTTGCCCGCGTGGTGGTCAATCTTGCGCCCGCGGATACCCGCAAGGCGGGCAGTATGTTCGACCTTGCCATTCTTGTAGCTGTGCTCAGAGCACAGGGACTGCTCAATGCCGATCTTTCGGAAACGGCCTTTATCGGTGAGGTCTCCCTCAACGGCGATATAAGGGCAGTGTCAGGCGTGCTGCCGATGGTGCTGTGCGCACAGAAGGCGGGGATAACCGAGGTTTTCGTTCCGGCGGACAATGCCTATGAAGCAAGCGTCGCAGAGGGCGTTAAGGTCTACGGCGCGGCAAATGTAAAGGATATCCTCGATCATTTCAACGGCACGCGGCCTATCGCTCCCGCACCGCCATATGTGCCAAAGGCCGCGGAATATTTCGAGCATATAGACTATGCGGAGGTAAAAGGGCAGCGCCTTGCAAAAAAAGCCCTTGAATATGCGGCAGCAGGCGGCCATAACCTGCTCATGATAGGCACCCCGGGCAGCGGCAAATCAATGCTTGCAAAGCGGCTGCCTACCATACTCCCGCAGATGTCCTTCCGCGAATCCATCGAGACTACCAATGTTCATTCCGTAAGCGGGCTTGTGGATAAGGATAATCCGCTGGTGGTAAAGCGCCCCTTCTATTCGCCTCACCATATAATCTCAGGCGCAGGGCTCTGCGGCGGCGGCACAACTCCCCGCCCGGGACAGATAAGCCTTGCCCATAACGGCGTGCTGTTTCTCGATGAACTGCCCGAATTTGCAAGGCCGACACTCGAAATGCTGCGCCAGCCCTTAGAGGACAGACAGGTGACCATATCAAGAGCATCGGGCTCGGTGACCTATCCCTGTTCATTTATGCTCATCGCGGCGATGAATCCCTGCCCCTGCGGATATATGGGGCACCCCACAAAGAAATGCACCTGCTCCCGCCAGAAGGCAAAGGAGTATATCAACCGCATAAGCGGACCGCTCCTCGACCGCTTCGATATCCATGTAGAGGTAGGCCCTGTGGATTTCAAGGCGCTTTCCTCCACAGCAAAGGAAGAAAGCAGCGCGGCGATCAGGGAAAGAGTGCAGGCCGCACGGGAAATACAGCAGCGGCGCTTCGCAGGCACGGATATCACCTGCAACGCCCGCATAACAGCGGATCTTTTCCATGAGGTGTGCCCCGTCACAAAAGAAGGCACCGAGCTTCTCGAGCAGGTATTTGAGAAAATGGGGCTTTCCGCCCGCGCATACGACAGGATCGTAAAGGTAGCCCGCACGATCGCGGATACGGAAAATTCGGAAATGATAGATAAGAAGCATATTGCTCAGGCGGTACAATTCCGCACACTTGACAGAAAATACTGGAATGACTGATATGGACAGAAAATACTTTGACAGAGATCCGTCACATCTGAAAAGCACCCCCTTCGGAATATTCACCGATCAGGCAGGGTATGAACCGGCCGCTCGCAAGCTGGCCGTTATGCCCTTTGAATGCGAGACCTTTTCGGCAGTGGATGCGGACGGAAATACGGTCTATACAGGGAAAGCCTCCCATCACGGCTTTGATGCGGCCTCGGGCGATGATGTTTACACCGCCGACCTTTCCGCGCTTTCCCGCGAAGGAAAATACCGCGTGTGCGCAGGCGGCAGAGCTTCCGCTCCCTTTGAGATACGGCACGGTGTCTATGAACCAGTGCTCGATGCTGTGCTCAAAGCGTTTTATTTCCTGCGCTGCGGCTGCGGACTCGATGAGCGCTATGCAGGTGTGTATGCCCACGGCAGGTGCCACACGGAAAACGCAGTGCTGTGGGATGACCACAGTGTTTCCCTTGATGTAACGGGCGGCTGGCACGATGCAGGGGACTACGGCAGATATGTCACCGCGGGAGCGTGTGCGGCGGCGCATCTGCTCTATGCATACAGGATGTTCCCCAAGGTGTTCGGGCAGCAGGATATCAGCATCCCCAAGGAGGATATGCCCGATATACTAACGGAATGCAAATATGAGCTTGCGTGGCTGATGAAGATGCAGAGAGAAGACGGCGCTGTGTACCACAAGGCGACCACAGCCATGCACGCGCCCTTTGTGATGCCCGAGGATGACAGGGAGCAGCTTTATGTTTTCCCTGTATCCACGATCGCAACAGCTGATCTTGCTGCGGTCTGCGCCCTTGCCGCCATAGTTTACCGCGAATTTGACAGTGAGCTTGCAGATAAGCTCTCTGCTGCTGCACTGCGCTCGGCAGACTGGCTGGACGGGCATCCGGAATTTATAAACTTTACCAATCCCGAGGGCTGCAATACAGGCAGCTACGGTGAGCGCGACGATATTTCCAACCGCTTCTGGGCGTATTCGGAGCTGTTTGCGCTTACAGGCAGGCAATGCTATTATGATAAGGCTCTCACCCTTGCAGATAAGGTTGTCTCACTTTCTGCTCTGGGCTACAGCGAGCTGGGCGGTCTGGCTTCTCTTGCGCTGATAATGAGCGGAAAATGCGGCGACGAGCTTGAAAGCAGGATCAAATCGGCGTTTGCACAAAGAGCCGCCGACCTACGCGCACTTTCTGACAGCAGCGGTTATTCCGTTGCGATGCATGATACGGAATACTGCTGGGGCAGCAACATGAACCTGATGAAAAACGGGATGATATTCATCATCGACGAATACTTAAATGGCACAGACAGCTTTGAATACGCCGCAGGACAGCTCCATTACCTTCTCGGAGTGAATGCCCCGGGCATCAGCTATGTGACGGGTATCGGCGAATTCTGCTGCAACTATCCGCACCTGCGCCCTGCCCACGCCGACGGTATCGAGAAATGTATCCCCGGCATGGTATCGGGAGGTGCCAACAGCCGCCCCGCCGATCCATATGCGATGGAAGTGATCCCGAAGGGCACGCCGCCGATCTGCCCGGAAGCGGAACCCCAGTACCAGGTATTGTCATAGGTCCAGACGCCGCGGCCC
>CAMHMM010000003.1 GCA_946186215.1 uncultured Ruminococcus sp.
TTTCAGGCCTGTGGGCAAAGAAATCATCCATGCTCAGGTAATCTGCTGCCAGCTTTTCCGCCAGTGCCCGCCGCTTGTCTATGCGGGGCGTGACTTCCTCGCGGCGCTGATACTCCGCTTCAAGGGATGCGAGCATCTCATTGTAGCCCTCCTGCGAAAGGGGATATTCCTCATGAGTAACGCCCTCGCTGCGGTCGATGCAGTTTATCCCGTTCCAGAAGTAGAGATTGAGCACATTGCCGCCCTCGCGCTTCTCGGGGACTACCTTATAGCTCAGATCCTTTTCCTCTGCGCTTCCGGAAAATTTCCCGAATTCGCTGAACACGAAAAATTTTGGTATCTCAAAAAACTCCGATGCCGATGAACGCATATCATCTCACCTCAGGATCATTTAAGCAGCTTCCCCAGTATCTCGCAGCCCTTTACAAGCTGCTCGTCGGTGGGTGTGGAGAAGTTCATGCGGAAGGAGTTGGTCTTGTCCGTTTCTCTTGACATGAATGCCGTGCCGGGGACTACCGCAACGCCGTTTTCCACTGCCTTTTTGCAGAAATCCAGCATATTGATGCGCTCGGGGAGCTCTGCCCATATGAACAGGCCGCCCTGAGGCTCGGTCACTTTTACATCGGCGGGGAAATTCTCCCTGATGGCCTTTGCCATGATGCTGTACTTTCTGCGGTAAATATCGCGCAGATGAGAGAGATGCGCCTCGAAATCCGTTTCGGTGAGTATGCGGTGGCAGATCATCTGTGCAAGGATGTTTGAGTGAACATCGGAGACCTGCTTGCAGACTACGATCTTTGAGATTATCTCCTTTGCGCAGGAAACAAAGCCAACTCTCATACCGGGGGAGATGACCTTGGAGAAGCTGCCCGCATAGATAACGCGGCCGTCCTTGTCAAGGGATTTTATGGAGGGGATATCCTCGCCGGCAAACCTCAGCTCGCCGTAGGGATTGTCCTCGATTATAACGATATCCTCGCGGCAGGCAAGCTCATATACTTGCTTCCTGCGCTCAAATGACATACAGGTGCCGGAGGGGTTCTGGAAGTTGGGGATAAGGTAAAGGAGCTTTACATTCGGGTTTTCCTTTATTGCCTTTTCCAGCAGATCCATGCGGATGCCTTCATCGTCCATCTCAATGCCGACCAGATTTGCATTGTAGGACTTGAATGCGTTGAGGCAGCCCACGAAGCTGGGTGACTCGGCGATGAGCGTGTCGCCCTCGTTGAGGAAGGATTTGCAGGAAAGCTCGCTTGCCTGCTGGCCGCCCGAGGTGATGACCACATCATCCCTGTCGGCATCGAAGGAGCCCTGTGCGGCAAGGCGTGCCTTGACTGCATCCCTCAGAGGAACATATCCCTCGGTAATGCTGTACTGGAGCGCTGCGATCGGGTTTTCGTCAAGGATATCATGAGCTATGCGCCTGATATCCTCCACAGGGAAGGCATCGGGTGCGGGATTTCCCGCAGCAAAGGAGATGATGTTGGGGTCTGCGGTCATTTTCAGTATCTCTCTTATTGCCGAGGGCTTGAGACTCATTACCTTTTCGGAAAATTTATAATTCATATCATTAAACCTCTTTGATGCGCACAGCAGGCGATATCTGTGATATGCCCCGCTGTGCCGTGTTATTTAAGAGAGCATCCGATGCTCTTATTTGCTCAGAAGTACATATACCGTGCCGAAGGATGCACATCCTGCAAGCAGGGTTGCGATTATTTTCAGGATTAAGCTCACTTCCTGCTTTGGCGGTTCCTCGCTGACGGGCTCCGTTCCCTCGGTGAAGCTTTCTTCCGTTTCCGTCACACTTTCAGGGGCGGTAGTCACCTCTGCTGTGGTTTCAGCGGGCTCGGGCTCAGTCTGAGCGGGCGTTTCTTCGCTGACCTCTGTCACCTCGGTCACAGCCGCCGCAGAAACTGTTTCGGATGGTGCGGGTGCAGAGCTTTCGGTGGGAGCAGCTTCGGAGCCGGCTTCTGTTTCATCAGTCACATCCGTGACCTCTGTGGTGCTTTCCTCGGTCTCCGAAGGAGGAGCCTCCACCTCGCGGAGCACTATCATATACGCCGATTCGGGATCGGCGGCAAAATCCAGTACATTGCCATCCACATAGAAGAAATCGGGATCGAGCTCATTGATCAGCGCGGTGTCGCGGTCTATGTTGTAGGCGCTGTCGATCTCATATTCATTTGCGGAGTTTATTGAAATTTTTATATTCTTGAAGGTCGCCTGATTCTGATTGGTGACCACCATTGTAAGGCGGTTTTCCTTGTCCTTTGCGCAATAGAGAGCGCCAAGCTGGTCGCCGCCCTCAGAGGGAAGATATGTGTCTCCGAAGGCCGAGCCCACGCCGTCATAATTGGTGAAAAGGTCGATAGCGGCACGCTGGTAGTCAAAGACATCACCCGGTGCGAGGCAGGCAAGATAAACTCCCTCGCGGGCAAATGTGCCCAGTGCCTCAGCTTCTGCGATGGCACCGCTCATGTTTTCGCCGCCGCCGAAGTTGTATTCCGAGAAGGAAAGCTTCGTATCGGGGTAATTGAGCCTGATGGATGCCTGCAGTGTGGGTATGAACGGGGTGTACTGCTTGCTCTGGAGTGCGGTCACGCTGTTTTCGGTGTAGTTCTGATCCCACAGGGTGCGCACCGCCTGCATCCTGTATGCATCGGTGTAGGCATCCTTTCCGTCGATAACGGCAGTGCCCAGCGGAGTTGTGGCGGCGGTGTAGTAGTGTACATCCAGCACATCAAGGAGCCTTACGCCGTTTTTCTTCCCTGCTTCTTTCATTTTGGCAAGGTAGTAGTCCACGAACCAGGAATATTCGCTGCCCGATGCGATCTTATCCCACACGGAGTCCGTCCCCATGTCGATGCATCCCGAAATGGAGCTCAGAGAGGGGCCGAACACAAGGGCGGTGCCGTCTATGGTCTTTACAGTAAGTGCAAGGTCTGCCGATCTGCTGCAAAGCTCGTCGGGGGTGATGGGAGCAAGGCCTGTATAGGGGAAATTCTCATCCCATCTGTCGGGCTCTCTGTCAAGAAAATATCCGTTTATGCCGCCGTCTGAAGCGGTAGAGTATTTATTTACAAGGTAGCTCAGATACTCATCGATATAGATCACGCTGTCGGAGGGATCGGGCTTTGTGGTGTAAAAATCATTCTTGGTGAATGAGATATCATCCCAGCGGGATGTAAAATCATCCTCACTTACAACGCCCATGGAATCCGCCGCAACTCTGCCCATCATCTGCAGGGTGACGAGCCTTGTGTCTATGCGGTTTCGCATTGCGTGAGTCATGAGCTTTTCTGTATACAGCGCGGGGGTGTCCCACAGATTTGAGGAGTAGCCCTTTATCAGCGAAACATCGTTTGCATTGCCGTCCTTCGCGCCGGAATTGGAAAAATTGGTCTCCCAGTTATATGCAGACACAGCAACATCACACTGCTTGATAACAGTGTAACGACCGCCGGCGATCCCGGATACATCATTTATCCCGTAGATATACGGGCTTATGGGTGTACCCTTTTTGTCGGCATATACTGTATATGCTGCATTATCCGTTTCATTGAACACCGCAGCTCCTTCGGCATACACGGCGGACGATGAAAGGGCGGCGATAACTGCCGCAGCAGGCAGGAGCATTTTTTTCATCGTATTGATCCTTATGCTTGCGGGCTAATGATCTGTGTGACTATTAGCCGCTGATTATTTTTTCGGCTGCCTTGTCCAGCCAGTTTTCTTCGAGCATTTCAACGGAGCCTCTGTCGCAGCATTCTGCGATCACAGGATCGACGGGGACTGAGCCCAGCACTTCAAGACCGTATTCCTCTGCGGCCTCGCTCACATGGCTCTTGCCGTAGAGATAGATCTTCTTTCCGCAGTCAGGGCAGACAACATGGCTCATATTCTCCACGATGCCGAGTACGGGTATATTCATCATATTGGCCATGGTAACGGCCTTGCCCACGATCATGGAAACAAGCTCCTGAGGAGATGCCACCACGATAACACCGTCGAGGGGGATTGACTGGAACACTGTGAGGGGCACATCGCCCGTTCCCGGAGGCATATCGACGAACATATAGTCCACATCGCCCCAGATGACCTCACCCCAGAACTGCTTTACGACACCTGCGATCACAGGGCCTCTCCAGATAACAGGGGAGGATTCATCCTCGAGGAGAAGGTTCACGCTCATCATTTTGATGCCCGTTGCGGTCACAACGGGGTTAAGGCCGTCCTCAGAGCCTGTTGCTCTTTCCTTTACGCCGAACATCTTCGGGATAGACGGGCCTGTTATATCTGCATCAAGAACGGCTGTGGAGCAGGTTTTGGCAAAGCGTGCTGCCAGCAGACCTGTCACCAGCGACTTGCCTACGCCGCCCTTACCGCTGATTATTCCTATTACTTTTTTTACATTGCTGCCCTTGTGAAGCGGCTCGATAAAGCTCTGGGGCTCGCGCCTTTCACCGCAGTTCTTTGCGCATGAAGAGCAATCCGAATTACAGCTGCTCATAGCTCTCATCCTTTCATCCCACATGGGGATCGTAGCATTGCGGCGCTGCCTACAGGGTACACTGCCGCTATATTATTATACTACATTTCACTCATGATGTCAAGCACGGGCAAAGCCCGCAGTTACCAGGTCGGCAAGGCCGACAGCTACCCGTACTCTCTTTTGTGCGGAGTTGTTCATTTGTGGCTCGGAACTTTTATGTCTGCTATTATTTTACACTTAGGCAGGTCGGCAAGGCCGACAGCTACTCGTTCGCTATTTTGTGTGGAATCGTTTATTTGTGGCTCGGAGCTTTAGTTTAACCCCTCCACCACCGTCTGAAGGCGGCGGTCCCCATCCCCTTTCAGGGTAGGCAAGGCAGGCAGAGCCTGCACCCACCCGGTCGGCAAGGCCGACAGCTGCTCGTACTCTCTTTTGTGCGGAGTTGTTCATTTGTGGCTCGGAACTCTCATTACTGGTTTTGCGGGCAGGTTCGGTTCGGCAGTATCTGTCTGAAATGATTAAGGCGGAGCCGTCTGCATTCGGCTCCGCCTGATCATTTGGGATCTTATAGAGATTTTTAAGGAGAGAATAAGCTGATCATTTTTCGCTTCTGTATCTTTAACCGATGTTCCCGGAAAAAAGGACAAAATTTTTTGAAAAAATGCAAATATAGATCACCGTGACCAGCGTAAGGATAAGAACAGGCTTTGTCCGCCGTTCAACATACTTCCTGTGAGAATTAAAGCTCCGAACCTCAAATGAGCATTACCCGCAAATAAGCATACGGGTAACAGCGGCGTTTCGCCGCATGGGAGGGTGCAGGCTCTGCCTGCCGGGTAGCTGTCGGCCTTGCCTACCTGCCTTAGTGTAAAATAATAGCAGGCATAAAAGCTCCGAGCCCAAATGAGCGTTACCCTCAAACGAAAGTACGGGAGAGTGCAGGCTCTGCCTGCCGAGTAGCTGTCGCCCTTGCCGACTTGCCTTAGTGTAAAATAATATCAGGCATAAAAGTTCCGAGCCTCAAATGAACAACTCCGCACAAAAGAGAGTACGAGTAGCTGCCGGCCTTGCCGGCTTAGCTGAACTGCTCGCTCAGATATATCGATATGCGGGACTGGATGTTCGCAGCAGCCTGTTCGGCAGTGGCAGTGCCGCTGAAAAAGGCGTTTGCCTCATCTTTGATTATCCCGTCAACGCTGGCGTTCTGACGGTACAGTGTGGTGGTGCCCAGCCAGAGCGATTCAAGATGTGCGAGCTCCTCCTCTGAGAGGGGCGGCAGCTCTACCTCTGTGCCGATAAACCGTGTTGTCCGTTTGTCCTCAACATAATTTCCGTTTTCATCGTAGTGGTGTCTGGGTGTCATGGCGGTCTTCATCAGCTCATCGTATTCCTTGCGGTATACGGGGTAGCCGTCAAGACAGTAGTAATAATACTCGTCCAGAAGCACCTCGTTGCCGTTTCCGTCGAAGTAGCTGAACTGCTCGGATACAAGATTGTGCAGCATGGAATATTTCAGGAATTCCCATGCGCCCTCCTTGTTCTCGCTGCCCTGTGATATGGCCGCCAGACTGGAGGTGTACATTACTGCATTCGTTGTGGGTTCGCAGGTGGGAAAGTTTACGAATGCGATATCATCGCCGAATACAAGGCTCTGGCGCTGGTTGTGGAAATACGAGGGCATGAAGAGCGTAAGATCATCAACGAGCAGCCTGCCTTCGGCAAAGGAATTTGCATCATCGGCAAAATCAGCTCCTTCGACCTGGGGATAGGTCACATCCGTGGGGAGGTCTCTGATCTCGGTGAGGAGCGAGGCAAATTCGGGCGTGTCAAAATTGCAGGTGCCGTGCTCATAATCGATAAGACCGGAGTAGATCACCGCATATTCCAGCGCGCGGTCTCTTGTTATCCACTTTGATACAGCGCCGTCTGCGGGAAGAAGCTTTTTTGCCTCTTCCATGGTCAGGAGCCCGTCACCGCCGACTATGCTCTTCTTTGCGGCGCAGGTGCCCACATAATAGGTCGGGAAGATGGAGTACAGCTTGCCGTCGCGTTCGCAGGCTTTAAGGGCATTTTCAAGGAACGAGCCGCGGCTCACATCGCTGTCTTTGTCCATAAACTCGTAAATATCGGCAAACATTCCCTTTGAAACATAGCTGTCGTAGGGCATTTCATAGTTTATGACCACGATATCCGGGACATTTCCCGACATGAGCTGGTTGTTGAAATCTATGAGCGAGGCGGTGTCGTCATCCCCGGTGTTGTCCGAATAGCTGCTCACCACCACGACATAATCGGGATTGCTGCGGTTGAAGTCTGCGATCTTTGATGCGAAATCAAGAGGCAGCTCGAAGCATCCGAGAGTAATGACAGTCCGTTCCTTTGTATCCCCGTTCACAGGTGATATCTTTACGATAAATGAATCAAGGTTCTTATACAGATCCATTGCACTGAGGATGAAGGAGCCATCCTCATGGGCGGAGAAGCTGCGTACTCCCGAGGCATCCACGCCGAGATTGAGAAGATTTACCACATTTTCCGTGGTGCCGTCGCTGCGCACTCCGACTATACCTGTTTCAGATGTGAGATAATAGGAATACTCACCGCTGCCGGTGTAGGCATTTCCGCCGCTTTTGATGATGCGCTTCTTCCCGAATTTCTGCTTTTCCATATCGAGGACATACATTTCCACATTGAAGCTGTCGTCCAGCACTCCGAAGCACAGCGCGGGGCTGCCCTCGGTGGTGATCAGGGAATTGCTGTTTATGATATTTCCCGTAAGTGTGTCGATCGTTGCCTTGAATTCAAAGGTTCCGTCTGCGGAAAATACTGCCGAAACGCCTTTCCCGAGGTCAAGGAAAAATTTCCCGTCGGGAGTAACGATCAGCCCCTTTACCTCTCTGTCGGCCACGCCTTCGGTGATGTCATATTCTGCTGTCTTTTCGCCGGTCTGTGACAGACTGATTATAGATACCTTTTTTGTGGATGTGCCGCTTACGGGATCGGTGTGTGTGGTTGAGAGCACAACATACACGCCGTTATCGGCGGCGAAAAATCCGTCCGCATTTCCCGTAGTGTCGGGATCGGCGAATGTGTCGAGCAGCACGGCGCTGTACAGTACGGTATCCTCGGTAAATGCAGTGACCGTCACTTTTTTTGAGGTCTTGTCCCCTGCGGTCTTTTCATTGTTCCTGATGGAATACCATATGCCGTTTTTCTCCTCTACCCATTTGCCGAGCTCTACGCCCTCGGGAGGCTCTATGACGGTGGTATTGTATGAGAGGGAGGACTGTATCTCCTCCTGGCTCATCGTTACGAGCTCGCCCTTTGATGCTGTGGTGCTTTTGCAGCCGCCCAGCATTTCTGCAGTCATAAGCAGGGCACAAAGCAGTGCCGCGGTTCTTTTTCGCATTCCTTCAGCGCCTTTCCTGCGGAGCATCTCCGCTGTTTGGTATACATTTATTGATCTGATGATCATTCGGTACTTGCTTCCATATGGTTATTGTAGCATTTACCTGACTTTATTGTCAAGCGGTATACTGTTTGAGGATGACGAATTATAGCTATGCAAGTGTGTATAAATAGTTAAATTTGCTGATATCACTTGTAATCTTTTTTGTGTAATGGTATAATTAAAATGTTATCACTTTGTCGCGGCAAAGCTCTGTATGATGCTGTATGCTGCGGCAAAGGCACCCTATCAGTCGGAAAGAGGCGAGTATGCTATGGCATCACACTACAGTTTTTCAAAGGTAACCCCTCAGATAGAGGAGCTTTCCAAGCTTTGTATAAAAAACGGGAATATAGATCCCGAGCTTTACACAAAGTATGAGGTCAAGAGAGGCCTCAGGGACATCAACGGCAAGGGCGTGCTCGCGGGGCTTACCGAGATATCCGAGATCGTTTCCTACATAGTTGAGGATAATGACATGATACCCTGCGACGGCAGGCTCTATTACCGCGGCTACAATATAAACGACCTGGTGGACGGGTTTATCTCCGACCGGCGCTTCGGATTTGAGGAGATAACATATCTGCTGCTGTTCGGCGAGCTGCCCACGGTGGAAAAGCTCGACGAATTCAAGGCGCTCCTTGCGGATTACCGCCGCCTGCCCACTGCATTCGTTCGGGATATCATGATGAAATCCCCCTCAAACGATATCATGAACAATATCTCCCGCGGTGTGCTCACGCTGTTCTCGTATGATGATTATCCCAATGATACATCCATACCGAATGTGCTAAGGCAGTCGCTGGAGCTTATCGCGCTGATGCCGCTTATCTCGGTATACGGCTATCAGGCTAAGAAATATTTAAAGGACGGGGACAGTCTTATCCTGCATCAGCCCCTGCCCGAATACTCCACTGCGGAAAATATCCTGCACATTTTAAGGCAGGATTCAAAGTTTACGCCCCTTGAAGCGCAGGTACTGGACATGGCTCTGGTGCTTCATGCGGAGCACGGCGGCGGAAACAACTCCACATTTACAACCCATGTAGTAACATCCTCGGGAACGGACACATATTCTGCCATATCTGCGGCTCTGGGCTCGCTGAAGGGACCCAAGCACGGCGGTGCGAATGTGAAGGTCTCGGATATGTTTGAGGATATCAAGGTGAATGTACGCGACTGGGAGGATGAGGACGAGGTCTCCGCATATCTGCTGAAGCTTCTGCGCAAGCAGGCCTTCGACCGTTCGGGACTCATCTACGGCATGGGGCACGCTGTTTACTCCATATCCGATCCGAGAGCGAACATCCTGCGGCGGTTCGTGGACAAGCTGGCATCTGAAAAGGGCATGGAAAAGGAACTGGAGCTTTACCACACCGTCGAGAAGCTGGCTCCCTCCGTTATCGGCAGCGAGAGGCACATCTACAAGGGCGTATCCGCCAATGTGGATTTTTACAGCGGTTTCGTTTACAGTATGCTCAACATTCCCACAGAGCTCTACACACCGCTCTTTGCCATTGCGAGGATCGCAGGCTGGTCGGCACACCGCATAGAGGAGCTTTCCAATGCAGGCAAGATCATCCGTCCTGCATACAAGAGCGTAAGCCATCACAGGGAATACACCCGCCTCAACATACGCGGCATCGACATGAATGTAAGCGATTAGTCGGCAAGGCCGACAGCTACTCGGTCGGTAAGACCGACGGCTGCTCGTAAGCTTATCGGTGGTAAGCCGCCAGTTTGCGGCTCG
The DNA here is from genome assembly GCA_946186215.1 of uncultured Ruminococcus sp. GTDB lineage: Bacteria > Bacillota > Clostridia > Oscillospirales > Ruminococcaceae > Huintestinicola. The sequence continues at coordinate 9,694 of CAMHMM010000003.1, forward strand.
GTCGGCAAAGCCGACTGTTACCCGTAAGCTTATCGGTGGTAAGCGGTCAGTTCGCGGCTCGGAGCTTTTGTGTCTGAAATTCCGTTACACTTAACGGCAAAGCCGACTGTTACCCGCAAGCTTATCAGCGATTAGCTGTCAGTTTGCAGCTCGGAGCTTTTGTGTCTGAAATTTCGTTACACTTAACGGCAAAGCCGACTGTTACCCGTAAATTTATCGGTGGTAAGCTGACAGTTTGCGGCTCGGTGCTTTTGTGTCTGCAATTTTGTTTTTTACATTTGACGGCTCTGCCGACAGATAGCAGCGGCGCTGATCATATCAGTGCCGTTTTTTGTATATACATAACAGAGGAGCGATCCTATGACAGCTTTTGACAGGATATTATCGGGTATCCCCGAAATGGATACCGCTTTTGACAGTCTCAGGCTCGGTGATAATGTAGTCTGGAGAGTATCGGAGCTTTCCGAATTCCGCCTCTTTATGGAGCCGTATATCAAACAGGCGATAAGTGATAAGCGGAATATAATCTATCTGCGCTTTGCGAGCCATGAACCGCTCATCACAGACTGTCCCGGGGTGAAGATCATAGAGGTGCCTCTTTCCCACCGCTTTGAAACATTCACCGTTGATATACATAATATCATCGAAAAAGAAGGCAGGGAAGCGTTCTATGTCTTCGACTGCCTGTCCGAACTGCAGGCTGCATGGGCTACCGACCTTATGATGGGCAACTTTTTCAGAGTGACCTGCCCCTTCCTGTTTATCCTTGATACTGTGGCGTTCTTCCCGATAATAAGGGGAAAGCATTCAGTCCACGCAATAAACAAGATACTCGATACCACACAGCTTTTCATAGATGTCTATTCCGACAGCAGGAATGTATATGTGCGCCCCGAAAAGATATGGAAGCGCAATTCCGAGACTATGTTCCTGCCCCACACCTATGAGCCTGAGAGCGGCAGATTCCGCCCCATACTCGACGGTGTGAAATCGAGCCGCTTTTACCACACACTCGGACTTGCTCAGCGCTCTGCAGAGGAGCAGTATGCGGATTCGTGGGACAGATTTTTCAACCGCACAAAGCTTATGTATGAAAACGGTGCGGATGTAACGGAAAACTGCAGCAGGATGTGTAACATCATGATGACGCGGGACGAAAAAATGCGCGAGATGGTGAAAAAGCACTTCAGGCCGGAGGATTATTTTGCCGTGCGCGACCATATGATAGGTACGGGCATGGTTGGCGGCAAATCCTGCGGGATGCTTCTTGCAAGAGCGATAATACGCAACAGGGAGCCAGATATAAACGAGATCCTCGAACCGCATGATTCTTTCTATGTGGGCTCGGATGTATATTACACCTATATCGTTGATAACAATTTCTGGGATATGCGCATAAAGCAGCGCACGGATGAAGAATATTTCACACTTGCGGATGAATTTGCAAAAAAGCTCAGAAGCGGCACCTTTTCTCCGGAAATGCGCGAGCAGTTCATGCGTATCATCGAATATTACGGCAGAGATCCGTATATCGTCCGTTCGAGCAGTATCCTTGAGGATGGTTTCGGCAACGCATTTGCGGGTAAGTATGACTCTGTTTTCTGCGTGAACAGAGGAACTCCCGAGGAAAGACTGTGGGAATTTGAAAATGCTGTCAAGACCGTTTACGCAAGCACCATGAGCCTTTCCGCCCTCGATTACAGAAAGCGCAGGGGGCTCGATAAGCGCGATGAACAGATGTCACTGCTCGTGCAGCGCGTATCGGGTTCGCATTACGGCTCATACTATATGCCCTGTGCGGCAGGCGTGGGCTATTCCTACAGCCCCTACCGCATGATGAAAAATTCCGATCCCGCGGCGGGTATGCTGCGCCTTGTGATGGGGCTCGGAACCTCTGCAGTGGACAGGACAGAGGGCTCATATCCGCGCATAGTCAATCTGGATAACCCCGAAAGATCGCTGTATTCATCATCGGCCGACAAGCATAAATTCTCGCAGGGCAAGACCGAGGTAATAAACACCGCAGACCAGAAGCTCGAGCAGCTCTCCTTTGACAGGATCGAGCCTGTTATCCCGAAATATCTTGACTCTCTCCTGCTCGAGCATGATTATGACACCGAAAGCAGGCTGCGGGAACTGGGGCGCAGGCAGGAGGTAAAATTCATTTCCTGCAAGGGCCTTGTGGCAAACAGTATGCTGATGGAGCAGATGCGGCGTATGCTCCGCACAATACAGACAGAGTACGACTATCCGGTGGATACGGAGTTTACTATAAATATCTCCGACAGCGGAGAGTATTCCGTCGATCTGCTCCAGTGCCGCCCGCTGCAGGTGAGCAGGAGCACAGCGGAAACAGCCGTGCCTGCGGATATCCCGCCGGAGCATATACTTCTGCACAGCAGAGGCGCATCTATGGGAATGTCCTGCGCTGCAAAGCTTGATATCATCGTGTATGTGGATCCGGTAAAATACTATGAGATGCCGTACAGCAGGAAAAATTCCGTTGCTTCCCTTATCGGCAGGATAAACTGGCATTACCGCGATACTGACAAGGCCATGATGCTGATAGTCCCCGGCCGCGTGGGAACATCCTCCCCGGAGCTTGGAGTTGCAACAACCTTTTCGGATATCAGTACATTTTCCGTGATCTGCGAGGTGGAGGAGTCAAAGGCAGGGTACAATCCCGAGCTTTCCTACGGCAGCCACATCTTTCAGGATCTGGTGGAGGCACAGATACTATACACCGCCGTATTCAGCGGCAGCAAAACTATCAGCTATATGCCGCAGATGCTGTCCTCCCTCAGAAATGATGCAGACAGCTTCGAGGGCGGCAGCGAGCTTTCCGATATCGTGAAGGTGTACGATGTAAGCACATCAGACTGCATGATCTACCACAACATAACCGACGGCGAGCTTATGATAACTATATGACACATTTGACAGCGAGGCAATTATGATAACACTCAATGACTATCTGTACCGCGGCGATACGGTGCTGAAAATCCTGATACAGTATTCATCCGACCTGAAAAACAACGCGATAAAGGAGCATAATCCGATCGATCTGGCTCACAGCAATTTTCTGATACAGATAATCGAGCTGCTCGAGCACAACGACTTCCTTACATCCCAGTCCCAGAGGATAAAGGAATTCTATAAATATATGACACAGAAGTACCCGTTCCTCGCCTTTACCTTCAAGGGCAGGATAAAATCACTTATCAGGGCGGAGGAAAAGTTCAACGGGTATATACTTGAATATATCTATGATTACTACAAGGCAAACGGCAGATATCCGAGTGAGGCCGAGATAAAGAGCAATCTTATATGCTTCCGCGACCTTATCGCGTACAGGATAGTGCTTTCCCTGCCGCTGTGCCATGTAAAGAACGGGGACGATGCACAGACACAGGAACTCACATATCTGTATGAGATCGCCAATGTGATGCCCGAATTTCTGGAAGAGCGCGGCTTTACCGCAGAGCTCTCGGGGCTCTCGGGACACAGTGTATCGGCCGAGCTTACGGAAAACAACCGCGCCTATTACAGGGACTATGTGTTCTCGCCCCGTCCCTCGGGTTACCGCTCGCTGCATATAACCTTTTATGATAACCTTGCAAGATGCTACACCGAGGTGCAGCTTCGCACAAAGGATATGGACGACCTTGCGGAGATAGGCACGGCCAATCATTTCGGCTACGAGAAGCAGCAGGAAGAGAGCCGCACCAAGCGGGACATCATCCCCGTGGGTGACTGCAAATATTTTGACGAGGCATATGAACGCTTCACACGCCTGCAGGAGCTCGACCTTTCACAGGTGAATGTGAATATGTTCAGGGCGTTCAACAATCAGCTCATCAATGATGGCTGCGGTCTGTTCAGAGGGCGGCAGATACTTCCCTTTGAGCATCTTTCACGCTTCCAGAATGATCTTATAGATTGATGGATGCATTTTTGCAAATACAACAGAATGAAGGTATCAGTATGGGATCAAGATTTGTCTGGACAGACGGAAACGATAAGGTGTTCAGGGATTTTTATGCTATCACGGAGGAATATTACAGCTCAATTGTCGGCGGAAGGGAAAACAGGCGCGGATTTATCCCCTTTAATCTCTCTTCCGATATCGGGGATGTTTTGCTTGTGTTCTGTGATGATATCCCCGCTGCGTGTGCGGGACTGAAACGGTACTCAGAGACAGATGCGGAAATAAAAAGAGTATGGGTGCAGCCCGAATACCGCGGCAGGCACATCGCCTCGGAAATGATGGAGCGCCTTGAAGCAAGGGCAGTGGAGCTGGGGTATAAGCGGCTGATACTGCAGACAAGAGAGGCGATGACCGCTGCTGTTTCCCTCTATACACGCCTTGGCTATGAAAAAACAGCCAATTACCCACCCTATGACAAGCTTGAGGGAACGGTATGCTTTGCCAAATGCCTGTGATACGCATTGCATCTTCTCCACGGCTTTAAGATGAACAAAAACAAAACGGCTCACCCGTATTCAATGCGGATGAGCCGTTTCGTTTATCATAAGATCAATGACCGGGATAAGCTTTTTTTGCAGAGACTTTTTTCCTCTGCATATCTGCATGGCATTTTCCTTTCATGGCGCAGTTTGCACAACCGCAGCCGCAGGATGTTCTGCCCTGTTTTTTATCCTTTATCATCGAGGCGATAATTGCGCCCACAATGATGATGAGCAGTATCAAAACAACTATCGTCCCGATATTTTCAGCCAGCCATGCTGTCATTACGGACGCTCCTTTCATTAGATCATGCCTTTACGGGCTTGCCTGCCTTTGATGTACCGGGCTTTTTGAAAAACAGCATATATATCGCTGCACATATAAGTACTGCGGAGATGATGACACCGACAACATTTGCATTACCGGTAAGAAGATTGCCGATGTGAGTTACAACGAAGGATACGCAGTATGCAAAGCCGCACTGGTAGCCTATCGCAAACCATGTCCACTTGGCGCTGTTCATTTCACGCTTGATAGCGCCGATAGCTGCAAAGCAGGGAGCGCAGAGAAGGTTGAACAGCAGGAACGACCAGCCTGTAACGGTAGTGAATGCGCCGCCCAGATTCTGCCATACTGTACCGTCTCCGCCGCCGTAGAGAACGCCCATAGTGCCGACGATGTTTTCCTTTGCAACAAGACCTGTTATGGAAGCCACAGCAGCCTGCCATGTGCCCCAGCCAAGAGGCTTGAATATCCATGCAAATACATTACCGATAGCTGCGAGCACCGACATATCGAGTTCATCCTCGCCCAGCATCCTGAAGCCCTCAGAAGTAAAGCCGAAGGATGAGGTGAACCATACCACGATCGTGGAGAGCAGGATAACGGAGCCTGCCTTTTTGATAAACGACCAGCCTCTTTCCCACATGGAGCGGAGAACATTTCCGAGGGTGGGAAGATGGTATGCAGGGAGCTCCATTACAAAGGGAGCGGGATCACCCGAGAACATTGCTGTCTTTTTAAGGATCACGCCGGATATTATTACCGCAGCAACGCCGATGAAGTAGCAGGATGTAGCTATCCAGGGAGATCCGCCCAGTATCGCGCCTGTTACCATAGCGATGAAGGGCATTTTTGCGCCGCAGGGAATGAATGTGGTGGTGATTATCGTCATCCTGCGGTCGCGTTCGTTCTCGATGGTACGGCTTGCCATAATACCGGGAACGCCGCAGCCCGAGGCTACGAGCATGGGGATGAAGGATTTTCCGGAAAGACCGAAGCGTCTGAAAATACGGTCGAGGACGAATGCGATCCTGGCCATATATCCGCAGGCCTCAAGAAATGCAAGGAGCAGGAAAAGTACGAGCATCTGGGGAACAAAGCCGAGAACTGCGCCCACGCCTGCAACGATACCGTCGAGGATAAGGCCTGAGAGCCAGTCGGCTACATTTGCCTTTTCAAGCAGTCCGCCGATAACAGCGGGAACACCGGGGATCCATACGCCGTAGGCTGCAGGATCGGGAGCATCAAAGCCGTTTTCGCGGAAGTATTCCACAGCGTCCAGATACGATGTGCCTACAACATCATCACCTGCATCATCGGGAACAGCGTCATAATATACCGTAAGCTCGGAGGTCTCGAGTGTTTCTTCGTCCTCAACGGCAATAAGTGCTGTGCTGTCGCCTGTGGTCTCGCTCATCTGAGCAAGTGCCGCATCAGCGTCGAAGTCTTCTGCCTCTGTGTCGAGCTCGTAATATGCGTTTACCGCATTGAGTGCATCATTGTATGCGCCGTCGGCCTCCTCAAAATCAGCCGAGCCGATGCCGAACAGATGATAGCCGTCGCCGAACAGGCCGTCATTTGCCCAGTCTGTCGCAGCAGTTCCCACGGTGACCATAGAGATATAGTAAACAAGGAACATTACTACAACGAAAATAGGAAGACCGAGGAAACGGTTGGTAACTATTTTATCTATCTTATCGGATGTGGTGAGCGAGCCCTTGTTCTTCTTCTTGTAGCTGGCCTTTATCACCGATGCGATATAGCTGTAGCGCTCGTTTGTGATTATGCTCTCTGCATCATCGTCGAGCTCCTCCTCGGCTGCCTTTATATCCTTTTCGATATGAGCCAGAGTGCTCTCGGGGATCTTCAGAGCCTCGATGACCTTTTCATCGCGTTCAAAGATCTTGATCGCATACCAGCGCTGCTGCTCGTCGGGCATATCATGGATGACAGCCTCCTCGATGTGTGCCAGCGCGTGCTCCACAACGCCCGAGAATGAATGCTTAGGGATGGGCCTGATAGCCTTTGAAGCCTTTATCGCAGTTTCCGCAGCCTCTTCAATACCTGTTCCCTTCAGAGCGGATATGGTAACCACCGTGCAGCCCAGGCGCTTTGCAAGCTCCTCGGTATTGATGGTGTCGCCGTTTTTCTCCACCAGATCCATCATATTGACGGCACAGACAACGGGGATGCCGAGCTCGGTGAGCTGAGTTGTAAGATAAAGGTTTCGCTCAAGATTTGTTCCGTCGATGATGTTGAGTATCACATCAGGGCGCTCATTGACAAGATAATTTCTTGCAACTACCTCTTCAAGCGTATAGGGAGAGAGAGAGTAGATACCGGGAAGGTCTGCGACGGTGACATCGTCGTGTTTTTTGAGCTTTCCTTCCTTTTTCTCAACAGTAACACCCGGCCAGTTGCCGACAAACTGGTTTGAGCCTGTCAGCGCATTGAACAGGGTGGTCTTTCCGCAGTTGGGATTTCCTGCGAGGGCAATGGTAAGTTTCATTTGTATTAGTCCTTTCGGATTAGCGTAAACTAACCCATGATCAAAAATTATTGTACCTCTATTATTTCTGCATCCGCCTTGCGCAGCGAAAGCTCATAGCCGCGCACAGTCAGCTCTACGGGATCGCCCAGGGGCGCTACCTTGCGGACATATATTTCCGTTCCCTTTGTAATGCCCATATCCATGATGCGGCGCTTTATCGCACCCTCTCCGTGCAGCTTCACCACAGTAACGGTGGAGCCGATCGGCACTTCCTTGAGTGTTTTCATCTTCTTCTCTTTTCTCCCTTCCTACAGATCATAAGCTTTGATACCGCTGCGCCGTAAAATGCAAAGCGGCATAAAAAGCATTTCATACCATAATTTTTCTTGCCATCTGTTCATCTATGGCAACGCGCGATTCCTTTACCTTGACGATCACGCTGCCGTTTAGTGTGCTGACAAGGGTAACTGTTTCGCCGACGGTGAAGCCGAGAGTTTCAAGATGCTTTCTCACCTCGGGCAGTCCGCCGATCCTCTGGATGGTAACAGCCTTGTCAGGCTCGCAGAGATTGATAGGGACCATTGTACACCTCCTGCGTCATAGTAAGAGTTTGCTAACTAAATATACTCTATCACAAACCTATGGATTTGTCAAGAAAAACAGGATATACGCGGCTAAATTCGTCATACTACACTATACAGAATGGGTTTAGTTGCGATTTTTGTGTAAGCGCTATCTAACGAATGTTTCCAAACAATGAAAAAATATGCAGCATAGATGACTGTTAGTATAGGTCAACTATGTCTGCATATGCTTACTCATACATATCATGTGCTTTGCTGTGCAGATATTCTGCCGTGAATTCAAGCTTTGTCACGATAAAGGCGGGATCATCGCTGTAACAGTAGTAGCAGCAATTTTTGGTGGAAAGGACTATGCATTTTCCGCGCCCGCGGTAATTGTATTCGGTCTGTGCCGAAGCCAGTGCAGCAGAGCTTATCCGAACGGGGAATTTATCCGCGATATTTTCCGGCGGACTGTCAATGCAAAGCAAAAAGCCTTCCGCTGTGTGTGTAAGTGTCCCTGTGCCGAGCCTGACAAAGCCCTTTTCGTTCGGAAGAGCTTCTATGCGCACCCGGAATGAAGCCTCATATCCTGCGGCGGCATTTTTTTGCGCCTCTTTGCGCTCCCATCTGTACCAGTCGGGGATATGGGTATATTCGCCGTTTCGCTGCAGCCTGCCGTATTCGTCCATCAGCCATTTTGCGCCGCAGCTGCCGCATTCAAGCGTATCGCCGCCGCTTTTCATCATGCCCTCACACATACAGGCTCTGCATTTGTACAGCGGCAGATGCAGCCCCCTTGCGGGAGCATCGGCGATACTGATGCGGTTGTCGAGCTGATAGGCATATTCATCATAATCAAGCCGTTCGCTGATGATCCGCTGCAGCTCGTCCTCATCCAGCTTTTGTATCTGCTCGGGTGTGAGCAGATACTCGATACACGCTTCAAGTCTGGCAGGCCTTGTCCGCTCCTCGTCCCAGAACGGGTTGGCAAGATAGCTGCCGTGAGCTGTGAGCACAGCCACGGGAACACCGAAGTATTTGACGAGCCGCCCGATATTACGGGGCATCGCGGATGTTATCCCCGCATCACAGTGCCTTGATTCGGGGAATATCACAACGGGCTGCTTTAACTCATTGAGTGCGTATGCAATATTTCTTATCACCGAAATGTCGGGCGTATAGCGCCGCTTGCCTATACAGCCGATCTGATGATACAGTTCATTGCCGAAGGCTGCAAAGCCCTCCATATCAGAAACATAATTTGCCCTGCGGGGAAAAAGCGCACGGGGCGCGATATAGTAATCCGAAAAGCCCTGATGCGCCGCAATAACGAGAAAGGGGGCAGTTATCCTGTCCATGCCGATGCGCTTTACCTTTTTCAGTCCCAGCTTTCTTGTCATCACATGGCATACAGTCCATATCAGCGGCATAAGAAACGGGTTCTGCCTTACAGGGCGGCGGGACATATCAAACGGTGTCATATCTGCAGAGCGGTTATCCAGTGACATATTCAGCACCTTCTTTTACCTTATCTCCATTGTCTCTTCGGTGATCTCAGCCTCCGTACACCCTTCGATGAAATGCGTTATCTCATCCATAAGGCTATCTGCAAAGGCACTGTTGGGTACGACAGATGCCGCTGCGATGACTATCGTCCGGTGAGTGTCCTGTTCGTCCGCCTCTGCCGCGGATACATGGAATCTGTTCTGCAGCTTTGCCGTGATGCTCTTTACGATCATCCGTTTTTCCTTCAGGCTGTTTACCCACGGCGCGTGCAGTCTGAATGTCATTACCGATACTTTTATATCCATAGTTATGATTCTGTCTGCCAGCGGTCGAGATTTCGCCGGAACTTTTTGGTGTAGGCTTCTTTTAGCTCCTCTGCGGTTATCCCGTAGCAGAGAAGAACATCATTGTAATACATCAGCACATCCGCCAGCTCCTCTACGAGCTGCTCGCGCTGAGGTGACTGTGCTGCCTGCCCGCCGTGCTTTTTTACGATATCGATGACCTCGCCCGCTTCACCGATCATCCACAGCAGCTTGTTTTTCCCGACCTCCGGAGATATCCCTTCCCATACATTTTTGTATCTTTCCTGCAGGGCGGTCTGCATTGCGAGCATTTCGTTTATACCAAAATCAGCCATTTAGCCTGTCTTGCCTCCGTATCAATATCCATTATAAAGGAAATCCGCCCATTCGTACTGGTTCATGTACTCCATTTCATAGGCGTTGATTGCACCCGCATCGAGCTGCTGGAAACGGTAGTAATCGCAGTCGATCAGGTCGGCATTTACCGCAAGGGCATTGTAGCTCCTTACCACCACATTTTCCGCTCCTGCTTCCTTCAGGCTTTTGAGCATCGAATAGATATAGGTCTGGAGAAGGTTCTGGTTTTTCTTGTCATAGGGCTCGTCCTCAAAGATCACCGCAAAGATCTCCTTTGTGGTGCAGGAGGCACCGTGACGGTGTACCAGATAGGCAAAGACCTCCTTTGCCTTGCTGCGCTCAAAGCGCAGATGCTCGCCATTTGGCTTGAAAACATCGAAATTTCCGAAGCACTGCACACGAAGGAGCGCATTGGCCTTGGGCACGATGGGGAAGCGCAGGTCGGAAAGCTCCCGCTCCACATCCTCCTTTGTAACGGGCTTCATGATGTAGCCGCTGGCCTTCATATCCATTGCATCGCCCTTGTATTCGGAAAAGCCCGTTACGAATATGATATTCATTTTCGGGTTTATCCCTTTAAGACGCTTTGCCACCTCAACTCCGTCCATTCCTCTCATATGGATATCGAGAAAGGCAATGTCGCAGCTGTTCTTTTCGGCATCCGCGAGAAGCTCGTCCTGATCGTCGAATGCGACTACATCGGCATCGGGCTTTGCTTCACGAACGCACATTTCAAGCATTTTAAGAGCCAGCGGCTCATCGTCAAGACACATTATCCTCATGCTTTCTGCTCCTCCTTCGGAAGTGTTATGGTTACGACCGTGCCCTCACCTACCGTGCTTTCGGTGAGTATTTCTCCGCCGCACATCTCTTTAAGGCGCGTGCGGGTGTTTTCCATGCCCACATGGGAGCGGCCGTCATCCTTTCTGGCGGCTGTTGTGTCAAAGCCTACACCGTCATCTGAAATTATGACCTTATAAGCCTCGTCAATGGTAACGGTGCCGCCCTTTTTCTTCATTCCCACGCCGTGCTTGACGGCGTTTTCAACTATGGGCTGGATGGAAAGCTGCGGCAGGACAAAATCCGTGGTCTGTATATCGTATTCGATATTGAGCTTGTCCGCAAAGCGCAGCTTTTCGATGTAGAGATATTTTTTCAGATGCTCAAGCTCCTGCTCAAATGGGACGGGAGTGGTCTGCTTTAATGAATCCACATTCGTGCGCAGATATTTTGCAAAGGTTATTGTCGCTTCCTGTGCGGTCTTGGGATCAATGGTACACATCATTGCGATGGATGTCAGCGCGTTATAAACAAAGTGCGGCTGTATCTGCGAGGTCATTACAGTGACCTTTGCCTCGTAGAGCTCCTTTTCCGTGGCGATCAGCGCCTTTTCGCGCCTTGCAACGATCACTGCGTACACCAGCACGACGGAAATGAGCATTGCAGGGTATTGCGTTGAAAAGCCGTATTCATAGCCCGTTACCCACTGGTTTACAACGGGTATCAGGATAAACATGGCGATCACCGCTCTTTCCTTTATCGGAACCTTTGAAACGATAAGTGCCGTGACCGAGAACAGAAAGCATATCGCGGGGTATATCTGGCTTATCGGGAACAGTGACAGACGGCTGTATACACCCTGATCATCCACAGCGAAATAGAGCGGGTAAAAAAGGTTTGCCATGCATGAGATAATATCCGGGATCAGCAGGATGAACATCAGCTTATTTGCCGTCATCATGAACTTTCCGCTGAGCTTTAGCGTCGTGAACAGGTACCGCCACAGGAAGAATATCAGCAGTGCGGCGTTGGAGAAATTCACCGCATTGACAAATATATTGATCAGCCTGAGCTCCGGAGTGCCGTCCACCAGCCAGCAGCAGGCATCGGAAAACAGCACGAAGGCATTTGCCGTTACCAGCAGGACGAATGTGCGGGTGTAGTGGCTCTGCCCCTCCTTGTCCTGCAGGAAGCTGTAAAGCAGCACGGTGCATACACCGAGGCTCACAAGGTCGCCGCCCAGATTGAACGCCATATTGAAGGGCAGATCGTCGATGCCCCATGTATCAAAAAGTATTATCAGGCTGGATGTAAAGAGCAGGGATATAATAAAACATATGGGGACTACGCCTGCGATCAGCCTGTTTTTTTTCTGTTGTATGAAGGTGTTGTCCATTTTGCCCTCCTGTCGTGCGTAAAATTCCCGTAGTGCAGTTTGCCGCCTGTAATGTGGCGGGTACCGCTGCCTTTATTATACCATTTGCGGGACGAAATTAAAAGAGAGATTTTGCACGGTATGTATCTTTGTTAAATATTCACAAATATTCCAAATTAATATATACAAAAAGGACAAGAGTATTTTATTGCATTTCACAGGATCCTGCAGACGGAAAGCGGAAAAACGGCAGGTGGGATATAGTTAAATATGCACAAAAAACTTTATGCAAAACGACGGATAAAAAGCTCAAAAACTGCAAAGGTTATGCAAAGGTCGGAGTGATATAATGATATCAATGAAAAACAAATACAACGGACGATATGATGTGAATACGCCATGGGAGAGGGCCCGGAAGCGAAAAGTAGCGTATCCCGAAGGGAGGCGGAAATTTCAAATGGTATCAGGCAAAAGTAAGATCAGGCAGTATACGGTGCATCTGCATCGCAAGTGTGAACCAAAGGAAAATGCATATGAATAAGATCGGAATATGGCACCCGCCGCAGCGGACAGGGTGCCATATGTTGTTTGCGGCGGCAGGCAAAGCCCGCAGTTTCCCGTAAGTTTATTCATGGGAAACATTTTGTTTGTAGCTCGGTTCGTTAATGAACCCCACCACCACCGCCTGAAGGCGGCGGTTCCCCTTCCCTTTCAGGGGAGGCAAGACGGGCATAAAAGTTCCGAGCCACAAAAGTTCGTTTCCCGATAAATGAGAGTACGGGTAACAGCGGCGTTTCGCCGCACGGGAGGGTGCAGGCTCTGCCTACCGGGTAGCTGTCGGCCTTGCCGGATTATCATCATAATTTGCTTCGCCTGACGGTAGCCTCTTGTCTTAAACGGCTGATTTGCAGCGAGTCAAAGGGGATGAAACACCAGAGGGACGGAACATTCATTTGAAATGACGGTTGTATTTATGCGCCGTCCCTCTTCGTTTCTCCCCTTTGTATCCCCTTTTCCCCACTCTCTTGATATTTCGCTTTGCATCCGGACACCGCTTATAACCCACTCAGGTTTATCTGCACACTAAATCTAACATTCAATCAGGTGGGTTTTGTGGGGATATGCGCCAATGTATGTCTGCTTTCTGTCTGATTTGTCTTGCCCTATCATTTGGATAGTAACCTGCTCTCATATCCGTCAATCTCTACTATTAGTTTGTCCGGCGGGCAAAGCCCGCAGTTTCCCGTATGTTTATTCATGGGAAACATTTTGTTTGTAGTTCGGTTCGTTAATGAACCCCACCACTACCGCCTGAAAAGGGGGGCAAGTCCTAATTAGCGCGTCACGCATAAAACAGCGCTTTAATAAAAGCTCCGAGCCACAAATAAGCATTTCCATACAAAAGAGAGTACGGGAGGGTGCAGGCTCTGCCTGCCGGATAAAAATTTACTTGATTATTGATGCATTGTCTGTTATAATGGTGATAAGTTGCCGGCATATGCCGCATGACAGATTGAACGGAAGATGTGTATGAATGTATTGCTGCTGCTTGCAAAGGGCTTTGAGACCATCGAGGCAAGCGTTTTCATTGATATAATGGGCTGGGCCCGCAATGACTTTGATACGGATATCAAGGTTATTACCTGCGGCTTCAGTAAGACTGTTGTGAGCACCTTCGGCGTACCCGTTACCGTGGATACGCTTATCGATGAAGTGAGCGCCGACGATTTTGATGCGCTGGCCATCCCGGGCGGATTTGAAGAGTCCGGCTTTTATGAAGAGGCGTATTCCTCAAAGCTGTCCGACCTGATAAACAGCTTCGACAGACAGCATAAGCCGATAGCCTCTGTATGTGTCGGAGCGCTGGCTCTGGGGTACAGCGGGATACTGCAGGGCAAAAGGGCAACGACCTATCATCTCGGCGACGGGCGCAGACAACGGCAGCTGGCTGAGTTCGGCGCAGAGGTAACGAATATGCCCGTTGTGAGGACGGATAATATAATAACCTCATACTGTCCGCAGACCGCTCCGGATGTGGCGTTCTGCCTGCTTGAGATGCTTGCGGGAAAAGAGAAGGCTCAGGCTGTAAGGGTGGCTATGGGATATGCGGCAGAGGATGAATGAATCGTTTATCCTCATGCGGCTGATAAAGGGAGAGATATCAATATGAACAAAACCAAAAAAGTACTGGCACTTGTAATGTCATTGTCGATGCTGGCAGCGCTTACGGGCTGCGGCGGCAGCAGAACTGCTGATGTGACCGAAACCGAAGCAGCTCAGACAGAGCAGACCACAGCGGCTTCTGCCGAAAATACGGACAGCGCACCTGCGGCACAGGCTCAGGAAATAGATGCCAGTGCGCTTATCGGCCATTATGACGGTGCACTTATCATGGACGAGGACGGCAACATGATAGATACCGACGAGGAGTGGCTGGAACTCGGCGAGAACGGCAAGGCTGTGCTGTTTCTGATGGATGAGCCCGATGAGATGACCTACGATGTGTACACCGATGAGGATCTTATCCTGACTGCACCCGACGGCACCGAGGTTATGGGACAGTATGAGGGCGACTGGGTGTATCTTTCGATACAGGGGCTTGTGCTGATGCTGGTCAAGGAGGGCACTCCCGACTGGGAGACACGCCATGATCCGAAGACAATTGAAGCTGCACAGTCCGAAACGGTCGGCTCCGATGATGATAGGGGCGCGTCTGCTGAGAGCGGCACAGACTATAACAGCATCTATTCCCCCGTGATCGATGAAATATCTGCGGCAATAAATGACGGCTATGACTTTGAAAAGGAATACCGCTATCTTCCCATGGGCATCGTGGAAAGGATCATATACGAGGATAAGTCAAAGCTTCTCAGGAGCATAGGCTACCTTATCGAGGATATCAGCGGCGACGGGATCCCGGAGCTGCTTATCGGCGAAACGAAGCAGGATGATACCGACGAGTGGAGCGCGGCTACAGTCTATGCCTGCTATTCATACGCAGATGGTGAGATCGTCTCCGCCTTTGAGGGCATGACCAGAAGTTCGCATAAATATATGGGCAACGGATATTTTTACTATTTCGGCTCGAACGGCGCAATGAGCAGCCTGACGGGTAAAAATCATATCAGCGCGGACGGCAAGGAGCTTGTCTGGGATGATTTCTACTTCACCGACGGCGAAGATGCAGACACGCTCTCATACTATCACAACACCACAGGATTTTATGATGTGGACGCGGCCGAAAAGATAGATATCACACATGAAGACTTCATGAAGATCATGGATGACTATGAAAAGGATATAATACAGCTTCCCTTTATACCCATCGGCGGCGATACAGGCAGCGCAGACGGTGCTGACGGGGAGATAAAGATCATTGATCTTCCCGACGGCGAGATGGAAGGAACATGGAAAGACTCTGCCGGCAATGCTGTTTCTTTGTATGAATACCGCGGTGAATTCGAGATGGGAGACTCCTCGGGCGAGATAGTATACAACGGTGATCCCGATGCACCGCAGTACACACTGCGCACCTATGACGGCACCGATCTTGCAAAGATGTTTTTCTATAAGGATGCTGACGGGAAGTATTGTATGTCTGTGACATTTACCGCCCCGGGGGGCAGCACCGAGGTTTACCGTAAGCAGTAAGGGCAGGCGCAGCTGTTTCAGCACTACACTGTCTGATGGCTTTTTGCCAAAAATTGTTATTTTGTAGTAGGAAAATGCCACTTTTGCCAAATCATCTTGATAGACCGCACATTTTATTGTACAATAATGTGTAAGGAGTTTTCTTTAGGAAATACTGAATAAGTGCGTCCTTCTTACCAACAGGGCGAAGGCGCATGATGGTTTATATGATCAATTCAGAGTTTTCTTTAATATGAAGGAGGTAACCCAAATGAACAAATTACAGAACATCCCCGAGCTTAAGATCGGTATTGTAGCAGTGTCCCGTGACTGCTTCCCCATGACTCTTTCCGAGAACCGCAGAAAGGCTGTTGTAAAGGCTTACACAGAGAAGTACTGCGCTTGTGCTATCTATGAATGTCCCGTTGTTATCGAGAATGAGCTGGATATGAGAAAGGCTCTTGCTGATATCCAGGCAGCAGGCTGCAATGCTCTCGTTGTATATCTCGGCAACTTTGGTCCCGAGACACCCGAGACACTTCTTGCAAAGTATTTCGACGGCCCTGCAATGTTCGTTGCAGCTGCCGAGGATGACTGCGGCAATGCTCTTGTAGACAGCAGAGGCGACGCTTACTGCGGTATGCTCAATGCAAGCTACAATCTCAAGCTCCGCAATATAAAGGCATATATCCCCGAATATCCCGTTGGCACAGCTTCCGAAGTTGCTGACATGATCCATGAGTTCATCCCTGTTGCCCGTACAATCGTAGGCCTGAAGAACCTCAAGATCATCACCTTCGGCCCCCGTCCCCAGGACTTCCTTGCCTGCAACGCTCCTATCGCAAGACTTTATGATCTCGGCGTAGAGATCGAGGAGAACTCCGAGCTCGACCTGCTCGCAGCATATAATGCTCATGCAAATGATGAGAGGATCCCCGCTCTTGTTGAAGAAATGGCTGCTGAGCTCGGCGAGGGCAACAAGATGGCCGGCATTCTTCCCCGTCTTGCACAGTATGAGCTGACTCTTCTTGACTGGGCTGAGGCTCACAAGGGTGAGAGAGCATTCGTTGCATTTGCCAACAAGTGCTGGCCTTCCTTCCAGACTGAGTTCAAGTTCGTTCCCTGCTATGTAAACGGCCGTCTCGGCGCAAGAGGCATCCCCGTTTCCTGCGAGGTTGATATCTACGGCGTTCTCAGCGAATACATCGGCCAGTGCGTATCCGACGATGTAGTAACACTTCTCGACATCAACAATACCGTTCCCGGAAATATCTACAATGAGGATATCAAGGGCAAGTTCGATTACACTCAGCATGATACATTCATGGGCTTCCACTGCGGCAACGGTTCTTCCTGCATACTCCAGAGCCCTGTTATGAAGTATCAGCTCATCATGCACAGAGGCCTTGAGCCCGATGTTGAGCCTGATATCACAAGAGGTACTCTCGAGGGCGATATCAAGCCCGGCGATATCACATTCTTCCGTCTCCAGTCCACAGCTGATGCAACTCTGCGCTCCTATGCAGCACAGGGCGAGATACTCCCCGTTGCTACCCGCTCCTTCGGTACCATTGGTATCTTCGGCATCAAGGAAATGGGCAGATTCTACCGCTATGTGCTCATCGAAAAGGGCTATCCTCACCACGGTGCAGTTGTATTCGGTCACCACGGCAAGGCAATCTTCGATGTTCTCAAGTATTTCGGCGTAGAGGACAGAGAGTACAACCATCCCGCAGGTATCCCCTACTGCGGCGAGAACCCCTACAAGGCATAAGATCTTATAATCTGTGCCGCATCCTCACGGATGCGGCATTTTTTTTTATTCAGCTCACAGAAGTTTATAAAATAATATCGTAAATATATTCTGATCCTATTGTTTTTCAGGCGCAGATATGCTTATGATAATATGAAAGAAGCTGAAAAAACAGTATCGGAGGCGTTTTATGAAGTATTTGCTGAATTTTCTGAAAAAACAGCCTGTTGTAACAATGCTCCTTGCCGTTATAATCGGAATGGCGGGAATATTATCCCTCGACGGCGGAGACATTCCCATAGGCGGTTTTGTGCTGAGAATACTGCTTTCGGGCACTATGGGCGTTTACCTCTACCTTATCTCGGGCGAGAAAGCTATACAGGATTACAGCGAGAGCACGGGCTATGTGATAAAAACACTGTCGGTCTACTGGATACTTGCAGGCATCGTAGGACTGCTGGGGATGCTGATGCTCTTCGATGAGAGCACCGTGAAATATGAGAACTGGTATGTGAACCTGCTGCTGGGCTTTTTTGAGATGCTTGCGGTAGGACTTTTCGAGGAACTGCTGTTCAGGGCGATCATCAATGATTCGATAATTTATCAGTTCCGGAACTGCAAGGGTGTATTCGTGCTCAGTGCGGTCGTGTCATTCCTCGTTTTCGGAGCTGTGCATATCGTTCCCGCTGTTCTTGCAGGCTCTGTTTACGACACGAATACCGCTCTTCAGGCTGTTATGAAGACCGTGCAGACGGGTGTATTAGGTCTTACCCTGCTGGTCATGTACTGGAAGTCCCGCAATATCTGGGCGTGTGCTGTGCTGCACGGAATATATGACTTCCTTCTCGCTCTGCATACCTATTTTGTCAATATCGGCTCTATGGGAGGCTATGTCAGCACGGACAGCTCTGCAGGCAATTCGGCGCTGATCATGTATTCTGTGACTACCGTGATAGAGCTGCTGATATTCTTCCGTGTATGGAAAAAGGTCGGAAAGACTATCGACTTTGAAAAGCTCCGTCAGGAATGGTAAGGCTTCTATTGATCAAAAAGGTCTCCTGTCGTCACATGACAGGAGACCGATCGTTTTATTCGGATATCGTAACTATGTCAGACTTGGTGATCTTCGTCCACTTTCCGTTTATATATGCCTTCACAGCATATCCCGTATCGGTGGATCTTGGTTTTATCACAACAGATGTCTTCGTTGTGGTGGTGATCTTTTGCAGCTTGCTCTTTGATACACGGTAAACTGCGTATTTCTTCGCGTTGGGTACGGCCTTCCATTTAAGGATGATCTTGCCGTCCTTTGCGGTGGCTGTTACAGCGGGTTTGGCTGCCGCTTTTTCAAGAGTAACGGTTAT
>CAMHMM010000004.1 GCA_946186215.1 uncultured Ruminococcus sp.
GCTGTATGATCCTGCTTTTGAGCATGAAAACTGCGGAATAGGCGCAGTCGTCAATATCAAAGGAAACAAGACTGCAAAATGTGTGGACAGTGCGCTGAAGATAGTTGAAACTCTTGAACACCGCGCAGGCAAGGATGCCAAGGGGGAAACAGGCGACGGTGTCGGAATACTTCTTCAGATCTCACACTCCTATTTTTCAAGGCTGTATGTCCTGCCGAATGAACGCGAATACGGTATCGGAATGTTCTTCTTCCCTCAGACAGGCTTTGAGGATTCACAGAAGACCTTTGAGCATATATTAAGTAAAGAGGGACTGGAGCTTTTATTCTGGAGAGATGTTCCCGTTCATCCGGAAATTCTCGGCACCAAGGCAAAGGAAAGCTGCCCTGTTATCAAGCAGGCGTTTATTAAAAAGCCGGAAAAATGCGGAAAGGGAATTGAGTTTGACAGACGGCTCTATGTAGTGCGCAGGCTCTTTGAAAAGGCCGACAGCAAAACATATGTGTGCTCCCTTTCCTGCAGAACGATAGTATATAAGGGAATGTTCCTTGTTTCCGAGCTGCGCCGTTTCTATGATGATCTGGCTTGCGGCGGGTATGAAAGTGCGGTCGCTCTGGTACATTCCAGATTTTCCACAAATACCAATCCTTCATGGCAGCGCTCTCATCCGAACCGTCTGATAGTTCATAACGGTGAGATCAATACCATAACGGGAAATGTGGACAAGATGCTCTCCCGTGAAAGCATACTTCATTCGGAATTTCTCGAAGAGCGCTATCCCGATATCTTCCCCTTTATAGATGTTGAG
The DNA here is from genome assembly GCA_946186215.1 of uncultured Ruminococcus sp. Taxonomy (GTDB): domain Bacteria; phylum Bacillota; class Clostridia; order Oscillospirales; family Ruminococcaceae; genus Huintestinicola. Next base: position 809 of record CAMHMM010000004.1, read on the forward strand.
GGTTCTGATTCCGCAAGACTTGACAATACTCTGGAATTTATGATGATGAGCGGTGTGCCGCTTCCTCTTGCAGTTACTATGTGCATCCCCGAGCCATGGCAGCACAGCGACACGATGAGCCGCGAGCTCCACGATTTCTATCAGTATTACGCAAGTATGCTCGAGCCCTGGGATGGTCCTGCTTCCATAATCTTCTCCGACGGAGATGTGTGCGGTGCGGTGCTTGACAGAAACGGTCTTCGCCCATCCCGCTACCTTCTTACGGATGATGATACTCTTATTCTTTCCTCTGAGGTCGGCGCTCTTGATATCGACGAAAGACATATCATCAAAAAGGAAAGACTCCATCCCGGCAAGCTGCTCCTTGTTGATACGGTAAAGGGCAGGATCTACAATGATGAGGAGATCAAGGAAGATTTCTCTCACAGACAGCCCTACGGCGAATGGCTCGACAAGCACCTGCTCAGGCTCAGAGACTTGAAAACACCCAATCACAAGACACAGACAAATGAGGGCGATACGCTTCTCAGACTGCAAAAATACTTCGGCTATTCCTATGAGCAGCTTTCTGATATTCTTATTCCCATGGCACTCAACGGCGGAGAGCCGATCGCATCAATGGGAACCGACAGACCTCTTGCAGTCCTTTCAAAGAAGGATTATTTCAAGCAGATGTTTGCACAGGTAACAAACCCTCCGATAGACAGCATAAGAGAAAAGATCGTAACATCATCGAGCGTTTACCTGGGCTTCAAGGGTAATATCCTTACAGAGGATGAAAACAACTGCCGCGTACTGAAGATACATAAGCCTGTTCTCACCAATACGGACATGATGAAGATCCGCCATACAGCATCTGACTGGTTCAGGTCGGAGGATATCTCAATGCTGTATTCAAAGGATGAAAGTCTGGAAAGTGCAATACAGAATCTGTATACACAGGCAGAGAGAGCCCACGAGAAAAATGCTGCGATACTTATCCTTACCGACAGGGGCATGGATGAAGATCATCTTGCAATACCTTCTCTTCTTGCAGTATCAGCACTTCATTCATATCTGGTACGCACGAGGATGAACACGGCGATGTCCATCATCGTTGAGACCGCAGAGCCCTGTGAGGTTCATCACTTTGCAACACTTCTGGGCTTCGGCGCAGGCGCTGTAAATCCCTATCTTGCACTGGACAGCATAAGAGAGCTTATCAGAAGGGGACAGATCGACAAGGATTACACTCTTGCAGTTGAGGCTTATATTGATGCAGTCGTTTCGGGCATCGTAAAGATAGCTGCAAAGATGGGCATATCCACCATACAGTCCTATCAGGGCTCGAAGATATTCGAGGCACTGGGTATTTCAAAGGATGTATGCGATGAGTACTTCCCGAATACAGTAAACCGCATCGGCGGAATTACTCTTGACGATATCGAGGCAAGATCGAGAAGACTTTCCGCAGAGGCATTTGCCCCCAACAGGAATATATATGAAAACGGTCTGAGAAGTGTCGGCAACCACAAGCAGAGACAGGGCGGCGAGGAGCATCTCTATGATCCGAAGACCATACATCTCCTTCAGCAGTCCACATGGAGAAATGATTACGGCATCTTCAAGGAATATGCAAAGGCCATCGATGAGGATAAATCCCACATCACGATAAGGTCTCAGCTCGAATTCAACTTCCCCGAAAAGGGTATATCCATAGATGAGGTAGAGAGTGCAGAGAGCATAATGCGCCGCTTCAAGACGGGTGCGATGTCCTACGGCTCTATCTCACAGGAAGCCCATGAGTGCATGGCGATCGCTATGAACCGCATAGGCGGCAAGTCAAACAGCGGCGAGGGCGGCGAGGCTCCCGAAAGGATCGCCACCATGGGCACAGATACCGACAGATGCTCTGCTATAAAGCAGGTAGCATCGGGACGCTTCGGAGTTACTTCGGAATATCTCAACTCCGCAAAGGAGCTGCAGATAAAAATGGCTCAGGGTGCAAAGCCCGGTGAGGGCGGCCATCTTCCCGGCGGAAAAGTATACCCATGGATAGCCAAGACACGCCATTCAACTCCCGGTGTGGCACTTATCTCGCCTCCGCCTCACCATGATATCTACTCCATCGAGGATCTGGCACAGCTTATCTACGATCTGAAAAATGCTAACAAGGATGCAAGGATATCCGTAAAGCTCGTATCTGAGGCCGGTGTCGGAACGATCGCCGCAGGCGTTGCAAAGGCAGGCGCTGGAGTCGTGCTTATCTCAGGTCACGACGGTGGCACGGGCGCTGCACCTTACAGTTCCATCCACAATGCGGGCCTCCCGTGGGAGCTCGGACTTTCCGAGGCACACCGCACACTGGTGGAAAACGGACTTCGTGAGCAGATAGTAATAGAAACAGACGGTAAGCTCATGACGGGCAGAGATGTGGTAATCGCTGCACTTCTGGGCGCTGAGGAATTCGGCTTTGCGACTGCTCCGCTGGTAACGATGGGCTGCGTGATGATGAGAGTCTGCAACCTTGATACCTGTCCTGTGGGCGTTGCAACACAGAATCCCGAGCTCAGAAAGCGTTTCAGGGGCAAGCCGGAATATATCATCAACTTCATGCGCTTTATCGCGGAGAATATGCGCGAATATATGGCACAGCTCGGCATCCGCACAGTGGATGAGCTTGTGGGTCGCACGGATCTCTTGAAGCAGAAGGAAAACATAATGAACGGGATCGACCTTGGTGCGATACTTGAAGATCCCAGTCCCGTACACCATACACCCGACAGAAACTTTGATTTCAAACTTGCCGAGACTATTGATGAAAAGCAGCTCATCCCTGCATTCAAGGCAGCAGTGGAAAGCGGAGAAAAGGCACATATCAGCGTGAATGTATCAAATCTCGACAGGACATTCGGTACGCTTCTCGGTTCGTTCATCACAAGACAGAACAAGAACTTTGACGATGATACATATACCATTTCTGCAAAGGGTGCAGGCGGACAGTCCTTCGGTGCATTCATTCCAAAGGGACTTACGATATCTCTCGAGGGCGAGAGCAATGACTACTTCGGCAAAGGCCTGTCGGGCGGAACCCTTGCGGTATATCCTCCCGAAAACAGCCCTTTGAGCGCAGAGGAAAACATCATCATCGGCAACGTGGCACTTTTCGGTGCTACTTCGGGCAAGGCTTTCATAAACGGTATCGCAGGTGAGCGCTTCTGTGTGAGAAATTCCGGTGCTGCGGCTGTGGCAGAGGGTACAGGCGACCACGGATGCGAATACATGACGGGAGGCACGGCTGTGATACTCGGTGCGGTCGGCAAGAATTTTGCGGCAGGCATGAGCGGCGGTATCGCCTATGTGCTTGATGAGAAAAACGATCTTTACACAAAGCTGAACCGTTCTCTGGTAGGCTATTACCATGTGACGGATAAGGATGATATCAGAACGCTTCACGATCTCATCGCAGATCATGTAAGATACACTGGCTCGGCTCTCGGAAAGAGGATACTCGATGATTTCTCCGGTTACCTGCCGAAATTCAAGAAGGTAATACCTCACGATTACAAGAAGATTACCGAGCTCACGGCTAAATTTACTGCCGAAGGAATGGACGAGGAACAGGCTAAGATCAGGGCGTTCCACGAAATGGGGTGATAGAAATGGGAAAGGCTACAGGTTTTCTGGAGTATGAAAGGACGGACAATCCGGGCGCAGAGCCTATGGAAAGAATAAAGACATACAGGGAATTCCATACTCCTCTTTGTGATGAAAAGCGCCGCGAACAGGCGGCAAGGTGCATGAACTGCGGCGTTCCCTTCTGCCAGTCGGGAGCGGTGCTCGGCGGCATGGCAAGCGGCTGTCCTCTCGGGAATTTCTGCCCGGAATGGAATGCACTTGTTTACAAGGGACTGTGGAATGAGGCAGCGGACAGACTTCTGCTCACAAGCTCATTTCCAGAATTTACATCGAGAGTTTGCCCCGCGCTTTGCGAAAAGGCGTGTACCAACGGTCTTGACGGCAAAGCGGTTACGGTAAGGGACAATGAGTATGCGATAATAGAAAAAGCCTTCGCAGACGGCTATATAAAGCCCTGCCCTCCCAAGGTGAGAACAGGCAAAAGGGTAGCGGTCATAGGTTCAGGTCCTTCGGGACTTGCAGCGGCACAGGCGCTCAACAGATATGGTCACAGCGTTACGGTCTACGAACGCGATGACCGTCCGGGCGGACTGCTGATGTACGGTATACCCAATATGAAGCTTGAAAAAAGCATCGTAGAGCGGCGTATAAAGCTCATGAAAAGAGAGGGCATCGAGTTCGTGCTCAATGCTGATATCGGCAAGGATACTCCCGCGGAAAAGATCGTATCGGGATATGATGCGGTAGTTCTTGCCTGCGGTGCAGGCAATCCCCGTGATATACAGGCAGAGGGACGGGATACACAAGGCATTTACTTTGCGGTGGATTTTCTCAAGGCTACCACAAAGAGCCTTATAAATTCCAACATGGCCGACGGCGAATACATAAGCGCCAAGTATAAGAATGTCGTTATTATCGGCGGCGGTGACACGGGCAATGACTGCGTGGGAACATCCATACGCCACGGCGCAAAGAGCGTTGTACAGCTTGAAATGATGCCAATGCCCCCCGAGTGCCGCACGGCTAAGAACCCGTGGCCCGAATGGCCGAAGGTGCTGAAGACTGATTACGGTCAGGAAGAGGCTATCGCAGTTTTCGGAAACGATCCGCGCATCTATCAGACCACGGTAAAAAGATTTATCAGTGAGGACGGAAAGCTCACCGCAGTCGAGACCGTCAAGCTTTCATTTGAAAGCGGCAAGCCTGTCCAGGTACCGGGCAGCGAGGAGATCATTCCCGCAGATCTGGTACTCATCGCAGCAGGATTTTTAGGCGCAAGGGATTACATTACAAAGGCATTTGATGTGGAGATGACACCCCGCACCTGCGTTAAAACAGAGGCAGGCCATTACAGCACGAGCCGTGAAAAGATATTCACTGCGGGCGATATGCACAGAGGTCAGTCCCTTGTTGTATGGGCGATCAGAGAGGGCAGAGAATGTGCCGCAGAGGTGGACAGATATCTGAGCTCAGAGGGCAGCGCGACATGATGACAGAAAAGATCCATGAAGAATGCGGCGTATTCGGGCTTTTTTCGCCGGAAAGAGCTGATCTTGCATCACAGACCTACTACGGACTGTATTCACTGCAGCACCGCGGGCAGGAAAGCGCGGGAATAGCGATATGCGACGATGGTGTGATAACATATCACAAGGATACAGGTCTTGTGGCGGATGTATTCACAAAGCCTGTTCTGGAAACGATGCCGCACGGCAATATGGCGGTAGGCCATGTGAGGTACTCCACCACCGGCGGCAATGACCGCCGCAACTGCCAGCCCATTGTGGTGAATCACCAGAAGGGCAGAATGGCAATTGCCCACAACGGCAACCTTTCAAATGCGGCAAAGCTCCGCTCGGAGCTCGAGCTTTCGGGGGCTATCTTCCATACCACATCAGATACGGAGATAATCGCCTACATAATCACCCGGATGCGGCTGAAGCTTTCATCCATAGAGGATGCGGTATCAGCGGCGATGGATGTAATAGAGGGAGCGTATTCACTGGTGATAATGTCTCCTACAAAGCTTATTGCCGCAAGGGATCCTCACGGGTTCAGACCGCTCTGCTACGGAAAGCTCCCGGGCGGGGAATATGTGATAGCATCGGAAAGCTGCGCTGTTACGGCCATAGGCGGAGAATTCATCCGCGACCTTGAGCCGGGCGAGATACTGGTGTTTTCAAGGGACGGCATCACACAAAGACGCGAGCATTGCGGCAAAAAGCCGCGCAAGGCCTGCATATTTGAATACATATACTTTGCACGACCGGATTCATATATCGACGGTGTTTCGGTACATTCCGCACGGCTCAGGGCAGGCGAGATACTCGCGGAGAAATGCCCCGCAGATGCGGATGTGGTGATAGGCGTTCCCGATTCGGGACTTGATGCGGCGCTGGGCTTTTCCCAGGCATCCGGCATCCCCTACGGGATAGGGCTTATCAAAAATAAATACATCGGCAGAACATTTATCGCACCCGAGCAGAAAAACCGCTCCGACAAGGTAATGATAAAGCTTTCGGCACTGCGCGAAACAGTGCAGGGCAAGCGGATAGTTCTCGTGGATGATTCCATCGTAAGAGGGACGACCAGCAAAAGGATTGTTTCGCTTCTGCGCGAAGCGGGCGCAAAGGAGATACATTTCAGAGTTTCCGCACCGCCGTTTTTGCATCCCTGCTACTACGGCACGGATATAGATTCATGTGAAAATCTCATAGCCTGCCACCATACCACAGAGGAGACAGCGGCGCTCATCGGAGCGGATTCACTGGGATATCTTCCGGTATCCGAGCTTCACAGGCTCATAGGAAGCGAAGGCTTCTGCGATGCCTGCTTCTCCGGGGAATATCCCACGGAGATACCCGAATTTCAGCATAAGGACAAATTTGAAATAAAAATATCAGACAGATGATCACAGGAGGCACATTATGGAAAAGGTAACTGAATATTTCGGCTCAATGGTTTTCGATGAAAGAGTTATGAAAGCAATGCTTTCCGAGAAGATCTACAAGTCACTGAAAAAGACCATTGACAAGGGACAGCCCCTGCAGCCCGATGTTGCTGATGCAGTAGCAGCGGCTATGAAGGACTGGGCAGTTGAAAAGGGAGCTACTCATTACACTCACTGGTTCCAGCCCATGACCGGTATGACCGCTGAAAAGCATGACAGCTTTATCTCGCCTGCTCCGGACGGCAGAGTTATCATGGAATTTTCCGGCAAGGAGCTTATCAAGGGCGAGCCTGATGCCTCCTCCTTCCCCTCCGGCGGCCTTCGCGCTACCTTTGAGGCAAGAGGCTACACTGCATGGGATCCTACTTCCTACGCATTCATCAAGGACGGCACACTTTATATCCCCACTGCTTTCTGCTCCTACGGCGGCGAGGCACTCGACAAGAAGGTACCTCTCCTTCGCTCAATGGAAGCACTCAACAAGCAGGCTCTGCGTATACTGAAGCTTCTGGGCACCGAGGCCAGTGTGGTAAAATCCTCCGTAGGCCCCGAGCAGGAATATTTCCTTATCCCCAAGGAACTGTACGATCAGCGTGAAGATCTGATCATGACAGGCAGAACGCTTTTCGGTTCTCTGCCTCCCAAAGGTCAGGAAATGGACGACCACTACTTCGGCTCCATCAAGCCCAGAGTTACCGAATATATGGCAGATCTTGACAAGGAGCTGTGGACGCTTGGCATCCTTGCAAAGACAAAGCATAATGAGGTAGCACCCTCACAGCATGAGCTTGCTCCCATTTACAAGACCACCAATATCGCAGCAGACCACAACCAGCTCACAATGGAGATAATGAAGAAGGTAGCACTTCGCCACGGCCTTGTTTGCCTGCTCCATGAAAAGCCCTTCAAGGGTGTAAACGGCTCTGGTAAGCACAATAACTGGTCTATCTCCACAGATAAGGGAGAGAATCTTCTGAGCCCCGGCAAGGAGCCTCACGAGAATGTCCGCTTCCTCCTGTTCCTCACTGCGGTAATTAAGGCAGTGGACGAATATCAGGATCTGCTCCGTCTTTCTGTAGCAACTGCAGGCAACGATCACCGCCTTGGTGCAAATGAGGCACCTCCGGCAGTTATCTCCATTTTCCTTGGTGACGAGCTGAACGCTGTTGTAGAGTCCCTTGAAAATGATGCTCCCTACGAGGGCACAAAGAAGCTTGTTATGAAGCTTGGTGCAGAGGTCCTTCCCGAGCTGCGCAAGGATTCTACCGACAGAAACAGAACTTCTCCCTTTGCATTCACAGGCAATAAGTTCGAGTTCCGTATGCTGGGCTCTTCCAACAGCATTTCCTGTGCAAATATCCACCTCAATGCAGCAGTTGCAGAGAGCCTGAGACAGTTTGCAGATGTTCTTGAAAATGCAGATGACCTTGACAAGGCTATCCACGATCTTATCAAGGAAAACCTCAAGGCACACAAGAGGATCATCTTCAACGGTAACGGCTATGATGACAGCTGGATCGCCGAGGCTGAAAAGAGAGGCCTTTCCAATCTCAGGACTACAGCAGACTGCATGCCTAAGATCTGCGATCCCAAGAATGTGGAAATGCTCACAAGACACGGCATCTTTACCGAGGCTGAGATCTTCTCACGCCGTGACATCATGCTTGACAACTATGTAAAGACCGTCAATATCGAGGCTATGACAATGCTCGATATGGCAAGAACACAGATACTTCCTGCCATCTCCGCATTTGCAGCAGGAAAGGCATCAGGTATAGTTTCCGTTCAGCAGGCTGTTCCCGGTGCTCACTGCGAGTACGAAAAGAGGATCGTTGAGCGTCTCTCCGGAATCACCGATGAGATGGATGATGCAGTTAATGTTCTTGCCGAGAAGGACAACAAACTCAAGGAGATCGAGGATGTTATGGAGCAGGCGAATTTCGTAAGAGATGAAGTTATCCCTGCTATGGATGCTCTGAGAAGCCTTGCTGATGAGGCAGAGGCTATGACTGCTAAGGAAAGTTGGCCGTTCCCCACTTACGACAAGCTCCTGTTCGGTGTCTGATCTTACTGCAATTTGATACTTGCCATTCCCGCAGGGTGTACATGATACACTCTGCGGGATATATTTTTTTGCTTTTTACTGATTTGCAGGCATCTATAAAATTGTTGACAATACATTAGATGCGTGGTATAATATTAATGAGACGAAGTAATCTTGCAAATATACGGATATAACGGGAGAAAGCTACATGACGGAAATAATACTTACCGATCTTGATCACACACTTCTGCGACAGGACGGGAGCATATCCGAAAACACTCTGCGGGTGATCACAAAATGCAGGGAGCAGGGGATTTTATTTGCCATAGCAACTGCGAGGTACCGGATAGGCGCGGAAAAATACATCGATATGCTGTGCCCCGACTATGAGATCACTACTGACGGCACTCTCATCCATTCAGGCGGTGAATGTATTTATTCCTGCAGCTTTGACGCACAGAAAACGAATATGATCGTTCGCAGCATACTTGCGGCCGTGCCGCAGGCGGAGATAACCGTGGCCGGCGGAAAAACTGTTTACTGGAACAGTATGCATATCGCTGAGTCGGAAAGACTCCACAAGGCTGTGTATAATGATTATTCATCGTATTTTGATGTATGTGGAAACAAGATAGCTGCGGTGCTTCCCGATGAGGGCATCGCACGGGATATCGCCGGAAAAATGCAGTGCAGACTGCAGTGCTACCGCGAGGAAAAGCTGTACGCCTTTTTGCCGTATGGATCGGGAAAAACCACTGCTGTCAGGGCTCTTGCCCGCTTCAGCGGGATTGCCTTGGATAATATCACAGCATTCGGCGATGATGACAACGATCTGGAAATGCTGCGTATGTGCGGCAGGGGGATAGCCGTTGCCAATGCCGTTCCTGCAGTGCTCAAAGCGGCTGATGAGGTAACTCTTTCTAATGATGAGGACGGCGTTGCACACTGGCTTGAAGAAAACTGCCTGCAGCTGCAAATGTAAATAAAATATTAAATTTGAAATTTCCGCTTGACAAAAAATATCTGCTGTGCTAAAATCTAATCAAATCCTTTGAACAAAAGCAAGTAGCACTTTTGGCGGATCCCCAGAGAGTCGGGGCAGGTGAGAGCCCGGCGGTTACGGAAGGTGTGAATGGGTTTGTGAGGAGCAGGGTGAATTTCTTACTTTCAGTGAGGATAGTATCCCGGGCCGTATTTCCTGCGTGAAGGGAAAGGGTATTGATGCGAAAGCTGCGTACTTGTGCAATATTGTAATGCGGATTTCGTGAATGTACCTGATGAGGGCTTTTAGCCGAATAAGGGTGGCACCACGAATTTTTTCGTCCCTTAAAGGATCTTGTAAGGATCCTTTGGGGATTTTTTTATTTCCAAACGGATCATGACTAATTGTTAGGAGGACAGCTTATGTACCCAAAGCCACATGACATCGCACAGTATTTTGAGGATTACAACACAGTTCCCGTATTTTACGAGCTGCTGACCGACAGCCTTACTCCCGTGCGTATCTTTTCTGCACTGCGCGAGAAATACGACAACTGCTTCATACTTGAATCGGTGATAAATTCCGACCAGTGGGGAAGATACTCATTTATCGGTCTTGCTCCCGAGCAGGAAATAAGGATAAGGAACAAGAAGGATGATATCATCTCTGCGGACGGCAGCAGCGTCACAAAGGATGCATCCGATCCGATCAAGCTTTTCTCCGATATACTTGAAAAGCATGAATCTCCCAAATTCACAAAGTACCCCAAGCTCACAGGCGGTCTTATGGGCTACTTCGGATATGATATGGCGCGTTATTACGAAAAGACGCTGGTCAATATCCCCAAGGATGATCTTGATATGCCCGACGCGGATATGTTCCTTTACAAGGAGATCGTTGCATTCGATCATCTGAAGAGCCGCGCGGTCATCACTCTCAACATTGACCTTTCCGAGGTCGACGGACTTATGAGGGCAGAGAGCCTTAACCGCGAGCAGGCAGTTGAAAAGATATATGCACAGCGCGAGGAAAGGGCAAAGGAGATAGCACAGCTCCTTATGGATTATGTTCCCAGGGCACAGAGCAGGAGCGGCGGTTCATCCGAGGTGACATCCAACTATACCAAAGAGGAATTCTGCAAAATGGTCGAGGACTGCAAGGCTCATATCATAAACGGTGATATCAGTCAGGTGGTTATCTCACAGCGCTTTGAGGTGAAGAACCCGCCCGATCCCTTTGATGTGTACAGAATGCTTCGTTCGGCTGATCCTTCTCCCTATCTGTACTTCTTCGATCATAAGGATTATTCCGTTGCAGGCGCATCTCCCGAAATGCTCGTAAGCGTAGTCAACGGCAAGATGCTCAACAAGCCCATCGCAGGCACATACCCCAGAGGCCGCACAGAGGAAGAGGATGAAAGCTTTGCAGAGCAGCTCAGAAAGGATCCCAAGGAGGTCGCAGAGCACACGATGCTCGTTGACCTTGGCAGAAACGATGTAGGAAGAGTATGCCGCCCTGGCTCGGTCAAGGTGACCGATTTTATGAGAGTCGAGCGCTATTCAAAGCTTATGCATCTTGTAAGTGATGTAGAGGGCATCCTCATGGCGGATAAAACACCGGTTCATGCTCTTATGAGCGTCCTCCCCGCGGGAACGCTTTCAGGCGCTCCCAAGGTAAAGGCTATGGAGATAATCGACAGCCTTGAACGCACAAAAAGAGGCCTTTACGGCGGCACGGTCGGCTATTTCGCATTCAACGGCGATATCGACACCTGCATCGCTATCAGAACAGTGCTTTTCAGAAATTCCAGTGCTTACATCCAGGCAGGCGCGGGTATAGTTTATGACAGCGTTCCTGAAAAGGAATACGAGGAAACACGCCGCAAGGCAGCAGCGGTCATAAGCGCCATCGAAGAAGCAAGCTCGATAAACAATATTTGACAGACAGATCGGAGATGATCCTATGATCCTGATGATAGATAATTACGACAGTTTTACATATAATGTATTTCAGCTCATGGCAGCTCATTACAGGGAGATCGAGGTTTACAGAAACGACGAGATCACCATTGAGCAGATAGCTGATATGGCACCTGCGGGAATCGTTATTTCCCCCGGTCCCTCATATCCCGCACAGGCAGGCATATCCGAAGAGGTGATAAGACAGTTCGCAGGCAGGATACCGATACTGGGAATATGCCTTGGCTGTCAGGCCATCGGCGAGGTGTTCGGCGGAAAGATAATCAGAGCAGATGTTCCCATGCACGGCAAGACATCCGAGATAATCATTGAAAAGCCCACAGGCATTTTCAGAGGCCTCCCCGAAAGGATAAAGGCGGCGCGTTATCATTCGCTTGTCATTGATCCCGCAAGCGTTCCCGCAGAGCTGGAGGTCACCGCAAAGACAGCTGACGGCACGATAATGGCAGTGCGCCACAAGGATCTTGATGTGTATGGTGTGCAGTTCCATCCAGAGTCCATACTTACTGAAATGGGTGCAAATATCCTTTCCAACTTCCTCTCCGAGATATGCGGCGTTATTCCCTCTGCTGCAGCTCCCGAGGTGCCCATGGAAAGGCGCACATCCCTTAAGAAGTATATCGCAAAGGCAGCAGACGGTCAGCATCTTACAAGGGATGAGGCAAAGGAAGCTATCGACATAATCATGAGCGACCTTGCAACTCCCGCACAGACAGCTGCACTTCTCACTGCGATGAGAATGAATGTTGAGACCATAGATGAGATCACCGGATGCGCTGAGGCAATGCGCAGCAAGATGACAAAGGTGCCTCACAGCGGTGATGTTCTGGAGATCGTTGGTACGGGCGGCGACCTTGCAAACAGCTTCAATATTTCCACGACCAGCGCATTTGTTATTTCCGCCTGCGGGCAGAAGGTCGCAAAGCACGGAAACAGGAGCGTTTCCTCAAAGAGCGGTGCTGCGGATGTGCTCGAAGCTCTCGGCGTAAAGATCGCTACCGATCCCGAAAAGGCTGCAAAGTGTATCGATGAAGTGGGCTTCTGCTTCCTTTTCGCACAGAGCTACCACAAGGCAATGCGCTATGTAGGCCCTGTAAGAGCGCAGAGCGGTATCAGAACGGTATTCAATATCTTAGGCCCTCTTGCAAACCCCTCCAATGCTGAATTCAATGTTATCGGCGTATATGAGGAAAGACTTCTTGATATCGTGGCAAATGTTCTCAAAAACCTCGGAGTCAAGCACTCGCTTGTCGTATACGGCACAGATGGTCTGGATGAATTTTCCATTTCCGCCGAGACTGCGGTCTGCGAGATAGACAACGGTGAGATCAGGCGCTACACGATCTCTCCCGAGGATGTGGGACTTGAAAGAGCACGCAAGGAAGAGATCGTCGGCGGCGACTGCAATATCAACGCAAAGATCACCCGCGGGATACTCAGCGGTGAGATCACAGGTGCAAAGCGGGATATAGTTCTTCTTAATTCCGGCGCAGCACTGTATGTCTGCGGAAAGGCGGGCAGCATAAAGGAAGGCATAGAGCTTGCAAGAAACGCTATCGACAGCGGAAAGGCACTTGCACAGGTCGACCGTCTTGTGAAGTTTACCAATTCATAATACCTGAGAGAAGATACGGGAAGGAACGCATATGAAAAGTCCTCAGTGCTTTGCATGATGCGTTCCTGACAGCGAACAGTGGGGAATCTATAATGATACTTGACGAGATAATCAGACACAGAAGAATCCAGCTAAGGCATGAGATGAACAGATGCTCTCTGAGCAGGATGAAGAAAATGGCAGACAGGGCGGTAGCTGCCCGTCAGCCTCTCTCTCTTGCGGATGCACTCAAAAAGGATACGCTCAGCTGTATCTGTGAGGTCAAAAAGGCTTCACCCTCAAAGGGACTGATCAGACCGATATTCGATCCCGAAGAGATCGCAGCGGAGTATCAGAGTGCGGGCGCAAATGCAATATCCTGCCTTACCGAGGAATACTATTTCCAGGGCTCATCGGCATATCTTTCAAAGATCCGCAGTATCGTTGATATCCCCATTCTCCGCAAGGATTTTATATTCGATGAATATCAGGTATATGAAGCTGCGGCTCTCGGTGCGGATGCGATACTGCTGATCGCGGCGGTGCTCCGTCTTGCCGAATTTGACAGGCTTTTTGACCTTGCCCGCTCACTGGGGCTCAGCGTTCTCGGAGAGATGCATACCGTTGAAGAGATGCAGGAGTATGCTCTTTACAGGCCTGATATGGTCATAGGCATCAACAACAGGAACCTGAAGACCTTTGAAGTGAATCTTGATACGGTCTCACAGCTCAGGCCATATGCGCCGGATGGCGCGGTCGTTGTTTCGGAGAGCGGCATCAAAAACAATGAGGATATGAAATATGTGCGCTCTCTGGGTGCAGATGCGGTGCTTATCGGTGAAACTCTTATGAGAAGCGACAATATCACCGCTGAGCTGAAAAAGCTCAGAAAAGACTGCTGATGAAAGGAATATGAAGATGAAAAAGGGAAGATTCGGTGAATTCGGCGGACAGTATGTACCCGAGACCGTTATGAACGCTGTTTGTGAGCTCGAAGAGGCATATAACAGATATAAGGATGACGAAGAGTTCAAGGAAGAGCTCAGAAAGCTCTACTGCGAATATGCAAACCGCCCCTCGCTGCTTTATTATGCAGAGAGAATGACAAATGATCTGGGCGGCGCAAAGATATATATAAAGCGCGAGGATCTCAATCACACAGGCGCACACAAGGTAAATAACTGTCTGGGGCAGATACTTCTTGCAAAGAAAATGGGCAAAAAGCGCATTATCGCTGAAACGGGAGCAGGGCAGCACGGTGTTGCAACAGCTACGGTCTGCGCTCTGTTCGGCCTTGAATGCTGTGTATATATGGGCGAGGAGGACACAAAGCGTCAGTCTCTCAATGTGTACCGCATGGAGCTGCTCGGCGCGAAGGTAGTCCCCGTAAAGAGCGGCACACATACACTGAAGGATGCCATAAACGAGGCTATGCGCGACTGGTGTACGAATATCGAGACGACCTTTTACTGCATAGGCTCTGTTATGGGGCCTCACCCCTATCCTGAGATGGTAAGGGATTTTCAGAAGATAATCGGCGAGGAGATCAGAGAGCAGATGCTCCGTGCAGAGGGCAGACTTCCCGATGCAGTTATCGCCTGTGTGGGCGGCGGCTCAAATGCAATGGGTGCTTTCTATGATTTCATCGGTGAAAAGGATGTCCGTCTGATAGGTGCAGAGGCAGCAGGCAGGGGCATTGACACCGCAGAGACCGCAGCAACCCTTTCAAAGGGCTCGGTAGGCATCTTCCACGGCATGAAGTCCATTTTCCTGCAGGATGAATACGGTCAGATAGCACCTGTATATTCCATTTCCGCAGGCCTTGATTACCCCGGTATCGGTCCTGAGCACGCTGCTCTGTGGAAGTCGGGCAGAGGAGAGTATGTCCCGATCACCGATGAAGAGGCAGTGCAGGCATTTGAATATCTCACCCGCACGGAGGGCATAATCCCCGCTATCGAATCGGCGCACGCTGTTGCTGCCGCTATGAAGATCGCGCCCTCAATGAAGGATAAGATCATTGTGATCAATCTTTCCGGCAGAGGAGATAAGGATGTATACTCGATCGCACGCTATCGCGGCAAAGAGATCAATGTGTGAGGAGACCGGCCATGAATCGTATAGACAGTACCTTTGAGAAGCTCAGAGCGCAGGGCAGAAAGGCGCTTATAACATTTGTCACCGCAGGTGATCCCGATATGGATACCACGGTTAAGACAGTTTTGGAAATGTATGAAAACGGTGCGGATATCGTTGAGCTGGGCGTTCCCTTTTCCGATCCCATTGCAGAGGGCGTTACCATTCAGGAAGCATCCCTTCGCTCATTAAACGGCGGCACCACTCTCGACAAGATATTCCCTGCGGCAGAGAAGATAAGAAAAAGCACCGACAAGGCACTGGTGCTTATGATGTACCTCAACACCATATTCGTGTACGGCTGCGATAAATTCTTTTCAAAATGCGCAGAGTACGGCATTGACGGCGTTATCGTCCCCGATATGCCATATGAGGAGAGAGAGGAGATCTCACCCTTTGCCGATAAGTACGGAATCCACTGCATCAATCTCGTTTCCCCAGCATCCCGCGACAGGATAAAGAAGATCGCCGCAGATTCAAATGGTTTTCTTTATTGCGTATCATCAAACGGCGTAACGGGCGTTCGCAGCGAATACAAGACGAATTTTGATGAATTCTTCGGTATTATAAAGGAAAATGCATCCTGCCCCTGCTGTGTGGGCTTCGGCATCTCAGGCCCCGAGCAGGCTAAGAAAATGGCAGCCTACTGTGACGGCGTTATCATAGGCAGCGCGATAGTCAGGATAATCGCCGCAAACGGTGCAGAAAGCCCCAAGCCTGTGGGAGAATTTGTAAGATCGGTAAGAGACGGTCTTGACAGCTGAATATTATCATCGGCTCCGGACTCATTTATCAGTGAGGACGGAGCCGGTTTTTATATAATACAGACATAAAAGTTTCGGGCTGCAAATGAGAGTATCGTTCAAATGAAATCGCGGGTAACAGCGGCGTTTCGCCGAAATTGTTTTAAGTGCAAAAATAGCAGGCATAAAAGTTTCGGGCTTCAAATGAGAGTATCGTTCAAACGAAATCGCAGGTAACAGCGGCGTTGCGCCGAGTTTTTTTAAGTGTAAAAATAGAAGACATAAAAGTTCCGGGCTTCAAATGAGAGTATTGTTCAAGTGAAATCGCGGGTAACAGCGGCGTTGCGCCGCCGGGTAGCTGTCGGTCTTGCCGACATTTTTTTCTGCAGTATTGACATAGGCGGCGCTTTGCTGTATAATTAAACTGGTATATTGTATAAACATCATCCCGCCGCGGTCGTAACCACGGCAGGACAATGATAAAGAGGTGTCTGGTTTGAAGATAGATTTCGATTATGTATGGACTGATAAGAAACGCACCCTGTTCGGGCTGCCTATCTCTTTTACCCGCTATATCCTCACGGAAAAGAAATTCATAACCCGCAAGGGCTTTCTGAATGTTGAAGAGGATGAATTCGACCTTTACAGAGTGATCGACAAGAAGCTGGTCATGCCTCTCGGACAGAGAATGTTCGGCTGCGGTACGGTCATCATCAATGTAAAGGACAATGACACACCCGTAAAGGAAGTCAAGTCCATAAAGGTGCCCCGCGAATTCATGAAGCTTCTTGATGAATATATTGAGAAGGCAAGAGATAAGTACAGCATCCGCGGCAGGGATATGATGTCTGTCGGAATGCCTCCGCATCCTCACGGAGATCATGATTTTGACGATGAATTCTTTGACGGGGATCATCATGAATGAGCTTGATTTTATCACCGAGCGGACGGATTCATGGGAGTTCCTGCGCCGCACGGAGCTGCCTGTGTTCATCTACGGCATGGGTGACGGCTGCGAAAAGATACTCCGTGTGTTTGAGCAGTATTCCATCCCGACAGCAGGGATATTCGCAAGCGATGAATTTGTGAGAGGCCACAGCTTCAAAAGTCATCTTGTCCACACCCTCTCACAGATAGAGGAGATCGTGGATGAATTTGTGGTCGTGCTCGCATTCGGTGCGGGCTATGACAGCCTTTACAAAAAAATAGAGGATATCGCTTCAAGACATATTCTCCTTGCACCCGATGTTCCGGTTGTGGGCGGCGGGCTTTTCACATATTCCTATGCTCTTGAGAATGCAGCGAAGCTTCGCAGAGTGTATGACCTCCTTGCGGATGACCGTTCGAGACAGACCTTTGCGGATGTGATAAATTTCCGCATCAGCGGCAGGATCGAATATCTCACCCGCTGTACGGCCGATGATGAGGAGATAAACGAGCTCATACCCCTCACAGATGATGAGATCTATGTGGATCTTGGTGCGTACAACGGCGACACATTGAAGGAATTCATAGACCGCACGGGCGGCAGATTTTCTCATATCTATGCCGCAGAGCCCGACAGAAGGAATTTCCGCAAGCTTGAAAAGACGATCGCAGAGCTGCCCGGGGAAATGCAGGACAGGATAACGGCGGTCAATGCCGCAGCATGGGATGATGACGGGCAGATAAGCTTTGCGCAGAATTCCGGCAGAAATTCCTCTGCGGCGGATATCACCAATGAAAGACTGTCGCAGCGTGCCGAGGAGACAGCAGCCGTTACTGCGGATACTCTCTGCGGCGCAGCGGCAACATTTATCAAAATGGATGTGGAGGGAGCCGAAAGGCAGGCGCTGAAGGGCGCGGAAAAGGCTATAAAGAGCGGCGCAAAGCTTATCTGTGCTTTGTACCACAGGACAGACGACCTTTTCGAGCTGCCGCTTCTGATACATGAGATGATGCCCTCTCTGAAGCTGTATATCCGTCACAAAAAGTATATCCCCGCATGGGAGACCAATCTTTATGCGGTAAAATGAATGCCCTTCTCCGCTGATGCGGAGAAAGGCACTGTGATGTTATGTTTTTTCAGTGCTTTATGGGCAGCGTAACAGTGAATGTGGTCTTATTGCTGCGGCTTTGTGCGGTTATCGTCCCGTTGTGCCGCTCGGCAATGGCCTTTGCGATGGCAAGTCCCAGACCGAATCCGCCTGTTTCACGGCTCCTTGACGAATCCGTGCGGTAGAAGCGGTCGAATATGTGTGCAAGGTCATCCTCGGATATGGTGCCTTCATTTTCCACCGAAAGCACCGCCTTTCCCTTTATCCGTTCAAGGCGGATATCCACCTGCGAGCCTGCGGGGGAATGTGATATGGCGTTGTCGGTCAGGATGTGTATCATGCGGTTTATCGAGGCTTTGTCACCGTTTATGATGATATCATCCGTTACAGCGGATTCAAGTGTCCTGCCCTTTTCAAAGGCCAGTGCCTCAACAGAGAGGCAGACTGAATTTACCTCGCGTGAATAGTCGATATCTGTCATGACGGTGTTCTGCGAGTATTCCTCCCTTGAAAGGTAGAGCATCTGGCTGATAAGCCCGGTCATTTTGTCCGCTTCATCGTGGATTATCCCGAAAAATTTCTCATTTTCGGGATCACCCGGCTGTGAGCGTATCACATCCAGATTTGCTGAGATCACAGCAAGTGGGGTTTTCAGCTCGTGTGAGGCGTTTGAGAAAAATTCGCTCTGGCTGCGCCATGCTTCCTCGATGGGTACGGATATCCACTTTGAGAGAAAGAATGCGATGCACAGAAAGACTGCAAGGGTGGCAAAGAAAATGATCACCAGTATTATCATCAGCCGTGCAAGTGTCTGGTCGTTCTGCGTGATGTCCAACAGGATTATGGTGTCATTCCGGTAGAGATATTTGTAATGCACACCGAATGCGCTGATGCGCCCGTTTTCACTGCCCTTGCCGATGACTACTCCCGCAATCTCCGACATTTCGGCGTTTATGCGCTCTTCATCCTCATCGGTGTCAGTCGGCCTGCGCTGTGAGCGGAAAATATTGCTCACCTCGCCGTCCTCTATCCGCAGCCTTATCCAGCCCGAGCTCCATATATCGCGGTTTCCGGGCATATTATTGAAGAACGGGTTGAAATCAAAGGGGCTTTTCTGGAATGTGACCTGCCCCGAATTTCCCGGCTTTCCGGGTTCAAACTGCTTTTTGACAGGCGGATCGGTCTTGTTTTCCTCAGTTTCTCTTCGGCTTTTATCAGCATTCTGTACGGGAGCGGACTGAGCTTCCTCGGCCATCTCGGGCGGCTTCTGAGGCGGCTCGTCATTTCGCCGTGCCCTGTCGTCCATCCCGAAGCCTTGCTGTGAAAATGCAAGGTTTATGGCCGCATCGGAGTTCTTGTTTTCCGAGCGGTACATATAGATGTAGATAGCACTCATGATGATCAGCATAATGACAATCACGAGCGTCATTATTACAGCAATAAATCTCAAACGAAGTTTTTTTATCATAGTCTTACCATTCGCTTATCTGCCGTGTGTCCGGCGTTTTTTGAAAATGCGTATATTATCATAATATCATCATGACAATGATTTGTTGTAAATAAATTACGAATTTTTGAGCCTATATTTCTGAAAGGGGATGTGTCAATGAAACAACATGAAGATCTCGGCAGACTGCTGTGTACAGTTATGTTTGCCGCAGGTATGCTGTTTTTCGGGAGTACCGCACAGGCTGCCGAAAACGGTCTGGTAAAGTGCAAGGTGCTTTCCACTGAAACAACAGAGTATTCCGAGTATGCAAAGGGATATGACAAGGACTGCATCGAGTATAATCTGAGACTGTATAATCCTGTTGACAGCCGCATCGATAATATGAGCGTGTCCATCACAGCGCCCGAGGGATTTTCCCTGTCACCCGATGTGCAGAAGTCAAGCGCGAAATACTCCGTAAAGCCGTTTACCGATAAGATCACGCTGAAGATACAGCTCTTTCCTGTGGGGAAGATAAGCGCTCCTGCAGAGGATAAGCTTGTAATAACCGCAGAGGACGGAGAGAGATCGTCAAAGTTTTCCATTCCGGTAAGGACGGATTATTCATCCGATTTTTATTCGGTAAAGTCCGAGTTTTCCGGAAGCGGTAAGCTGGAATTTCTTTTTTCCGAAAAGATGTTTGAAAAGGATACATCCGAGTATGATCCCGAGCTTTCCAAGGCCAGCCTTGCTATGGCGATAAGCGCATTTTCATCGGATTCCGGCGAGGAAAACTGGAATAAGGAGATACGCCGCGATAAGAATATCAAAGCATTTATGAAGGAGTTGGGCTTTGATGATTATGCGAGCGCAAAGTATTCGCAGGTGCTTTCAGATTCCACTAACACAGCCGCATATGCGCTTTCCTCCAGAAAGATCACCGTAGGAGATGAAGAAAAGACGCTCATTGCCGCAGCGGTAAGAGGCGGCGGATACGGTGCAGAATGGGCGAGCAATATGAATGTGGGCACCGGAAAGCAGCATCAGGGCTTTTCCGAGTCGGCAAAGGTCATAATTGACGGCATCGGCGAATATATCGAAAAGACGGGCGCAGATCCCGGCAATGTCATAGTGTGGATAACAGGCTACAGCCGCGGCGCTGCGATTGCGGGCACTGCCGCAGCAGAGCTTGAAAAGAGCTGCAAGGTCTATGCGTACACATTTGCGTGCCCTGCCAATGTAAAGAAAAGCGCGGCAGGGGAGTCTGATGTTCACAATGTTCTGCTTGCATCAGATCTTATCCCCAAGCTCCCGTTAAAGGGCGGCAAATGGGGCTTTGTCCGTTATGGAACGGATATCGTGTATGGCAAGGAGAGCGCATCCGTAAAGAAGGTAATGAAGATGCTGCGTTCCATCTGCCCCTCGGCCGCTGTCTATAACAAGTATTATGAGACGGAAATGATGGCCTTTGCCGCAGGTTCAAATATGAAGAACGATGCACTGGTGGACAGATCAAGCGTGGGAGCGCTTTCTACCATGCTTTTTGCTTGCTATGCGAATGCAAAGACGGCAGGCGAGGAGGTAGGGACCGTGTCACCCAATATCAATTTCTTTACGGGCAGCATCAGCATTACGGCGGACGGCGAGAACATAACCGCAGACGAGATAGTTGAAGCCTGCGAGACGCATTATCCGAATAACTATGTTGATGAGATATTCGGTAAGGAATAAGAGCATCGTAAAAATACCGGGATCTTCAGAGTACGGGTAACTGCGGCGTTTCGCCGCCTTGACATTTCGACGGTTTTCTGGTAAAATAGTATATACTGTACGGCTTAAATAAATCTTAAACAGTGTTGTAAAACAGCAGAGAGGATAGTATGAAGTATTCGGTAAAATGTCCCGTTGTCAGCAAGAGATCTGTCGCAGCGGGGATATATGATCTTGTGATATATGCTCCGCAGATCGCGGCTGAGGCAGTCTGTGGGCAGTTTGTGAATGTAAAGGCGGATGGGTATTTTCTCAGAAGGCCTATCTCCCTGTGCGGCATCGACCGCGAAAAGGGGAATATCCGCATCGTGTTCGAGGTAAGAGGTAAGGGCACCGATGAGATCGCCGGCATAAATGCGGGCTCGATGATCGATTTGGTAGGCCCTCTGGGCGGCAACGGCTTTGAGCTGCTGGACAGCTCCAAAAAGGCTGTTATCGTCACAGGCGGTATAGGCACACCACCGCTTGTTCCTGCGGCCTGTCACTACGGCAGCAATGCCACAGTCATAACAGGCTTTCGCAGTGCTAATGCTGTGATACTCCAGAAAGACCTTGCGCAGAACGGTGCGCAGGTGATACTGTGTACCGATGACGGCACAGCGGGCAGAAAGGGCTTTGTCACAGAAGCTCTTGAAGAAGTGCTGGCTGAGTCCGTGCCTGATATAATCTATGCCTGTGGCCCTATGCCTATGCTAAAGGGCGTTGCCGCTATGGGCATCAGACGGGGGATACGCACCCAGGTCTCACTTGAGGAAAGAATGGGATGCGGCGTGGGCGGCTGTCTTGTTTGCGCCTGCCGCACAGTAAAGGAAGGCACAGAGATATACAGCCATGTGTGCAAGGACGGCCCTGTGTTTGATGCAAAGGAGGTTTGTTTCTCATGAGCGTTCTCTCAACCGAATTTGCGGGAGTGAAGTTCAAAAACCCCGTTATCCCCGCATCGGGTACCTTCGGGTACGGCAGGGAATTTGAGGATTTTTACCCTCTTTCCACTCTGGGCGGCATTTCCGTCAAGGGCACAACAGGAACAAAGAGAAACGGCAATCTCCCTCCGAGAATCGCGGAAACACCTATGGGATGTCTTAATTCCGTAGGACTGCAAAACCCGGGTATAGATCATTTCATAGAGCATGAGCTCCCCTGGCTCAAAACGAAGGATACGGTAGTCATCGCCAATATAGCCGGCGCTGATATAGATGAATACGCCCAGATAGCCGCAAAGCTCGACAGCACAGATGTGGATATGATCGAGGTCAATATCTCCTGCCCCAATGTAAAGGCAGGCGGAGCAGCCTTTGGAGTTACCTGTGAGGGTGCGGCGGCTGTTACAAAGGCAGTCCGTTCAAAAACGACAAAGCCTGTGATGATGAAGCTTTCGCCCAATGTCACCAGCATTGCCGATATCGCAAAGGCCTGTGAGGCTGAAGGCGCGGATGCGGTGTCGCTTATCAATACGCTCCTCGGTATGAGGATAGATATCCGCACAAGGCGGCCTGTGCTCCACAATAATGTGGGCGGACTTTCGGGACCTGCGGTGTTCCCCGTTGCAGTGCGCATGGTATGGCAGTGTGCAAACGCGGTAAAGATACCCGTGTGCGGTATGGGAGGCATCTCAACGGCGGAGGATGCAGTCGAGATGCTTATGGCAGGCGCATCCGTTGTGCAGGTGGGCGCGGCTATATTTGCTGATCCCTTTGCTCCCGTGAAGATCATCGAGGGGCTTGAAAGGTATTGCCTTGACAATAATATCAGCAGCGTTTCGGAGCTTACCGGCGCGGTAAAGCCTTACTAAAGCAATCAAACAGGAATAACGATCCAGATGATATTTGAAAAACTGCATCCGTTGATGATGC
>CAMHMM010000005.1 GCA_946186215.1 uncultured Ruminococcus sp.
TACTAAAACTGGTTATAAAAATATGCTATGATAAAGGTTGTATTTCAGACAGATATGGAGCAGATGCTGTTTTTCAGCACTGAGAATAATTAATGAATAAAATAAAGCTTGCTGTGTTTGATCTTGACGGCACACTGGTAAATTCCCTTGAGGATCTTGCCTGTTCTGCAAATGAGGCTCTTGCACAGCTGGGTTTTTGTGTGCATGAGATCCCCGAATACCGCTATTTCGTGGGAAACGGGGCTGCTAAAATGGCGGAAAGGATACTGCCCGAGGCCTACCGCACACAGGAAAACATTGACAAGGCTCTGGAGCTTTTCAGCCGCGCCTACTCAAAGCGGTACAAGGAAAAGACCCGCCCCTACGACGGCATTGAGGATACCCTGCGCCGCCTGCGGGCAGCCGGCGTGATAACTGCCGTGGCTTCCAACAAGCCCGACGAATTCACACAGAGAATAGTTTCGGAATTACTTGGCGGACTTATAGATATCGCCATGGGAAAAAAGCCTGAGCTTGAAAAGAAGCCCGACCCGGGTATAGTGTCTGAGCTGCGGCGGCAGGCCGCAGAGCTTCTCGGCACGGCTCCGGAAAACGATGAGATCATATTTATCGGTGATTCATCGGTCGACATAGAAACAGCGCACAACGCAGGCGTGAAAAGCATCGGTTGCACATGGGGATTCCGCACGGAGGATGAACTGGTAAAAAGCGGTGCGGATCATATCGCACACTCCCCCGATGAGATATGTGACATAATAAACTTAACCTAACGGAGGTAATCCTGATGAAAGCATGCGATGTTCATGCACAGTACATAGAAGATGCGTTCGACGAAAACGGCGTAGTCTGCAAATGCGAGCTGAAGCTCCCCGACAATTTCAATTACGCCTATGATATCGTGGATGCCATCGCCGCAGCGGAGCCCGGGCGCAGAGCGCTCATTTGGTGCGATGATGAAGGCCACAAGAGGATCTTCACCTACGGCGAGCTTTCCAAGCTCTCCAACAGAGCGGCAAATCTCTTCCTTGACAAGGGCATCAAAAAGGGCGACAGAGTTATGGCTATACTCAAGCGCCACTGGCAGATATGGGTAGTCATCCTTGCGCTGGACAAGATCGGCGCAGTGCTCATCCCCGCTACTAATCAGCTCAAGAAGAAGGACTATGTATTCAGGTTCAGGGCAGCCGATGTACAGGCTATCATTGCCACTGGCGACGGCGATGTTACCGACAATATCGAGCAGGCCTGCACGGAGTACCCCCTGAAGGAGCAGTTTATTGTCAAGGGCAGAAAGCCCGGCTGGATAAACTTTGACGAGATCCTCATGAATTACCCCGACACCCTCGAGAGGATCCCCAACCATGTGGATGATGACTGCCTGATGTTCTTTTCATCGGGAACCACAGGCTATCCCAAGATGGTCATGCACTCCCACAGCTACGGTGCGGCACATATCCCCACCGCAAAATACTGGCATCACATCAACTCCGAGAGCATACACCTCACCATATCCGAAAGCGGCTGGGGCAAGTTCTTCTGGGGCAAGTTCTACGGCCAGCTCGCAATGGCTGCCACCGTCATGGCTTACGACTTCACAAGGTTCGTTCCCGCGGATGTGCTGAAAATAATCGAGAGCTACAAGGTCACATCCCTTTGCTGTCCTGCCACAATGTACCGCTTCTTTATCAAGGAAGGTATGTCGGGCTATGATATTTCCTCCCTGCGATATGCAACTACGGCAGGAGAGGCGCTCAATTACGAGGTCTACAATAAATTCTTTGAATATACAGGCTTAAAGCTCATGGAGGGCTTCGGCCAGACCGAGACCGTACTGATCGTCGGCAATCCCTACAACAGTGTTACAAGATCGGGCTCTATGGGCAAGGCTATGCCCATGTTTGATGTGATAATCGCCGATCCCGACGACAAAGAGTGCCCTCCCGATGTTACGGGCGAGATCTGTGTACGCCTCAAAAAGGATCACAACTACGGTCTTTTCAAGGGCTATGTAAACAACGACGAGGCCAATGCAAAGGCATTCTCCAACGGTCTCTACCACACAGGCGACACCGCCTACCGCGATAAGGACGGCTATTTCTGGTATGTGGGAAGGATAGACGATGTTATCAAATCCTCCGGCTACCGCATAGGCCCCTTCGAGATAGAGTCCGTACTTATGGAGCATCCTTCGGTACTTGAATGCGCTATCACCGCCGCACCCGATCCCATCAGAGGCCAGGTCGTAAAGGCGACGATCGTCCTTACCAGCAAGTACAAGGACAAAGCAGGGGATGAGCTCAAGGACGAGCTCAAAAAGTTCGTCAAGGCCAACACCGCGCCCTATAAGTATCCGAGAATAATCGAATTTGTGGATGAGCTTCCCAAGACCATCAGCGGAAAGATACGCCGCGTAGAGATCAGGGAAAGGGACAACGCAAAGTAAGGCAGCAGGCAAACAGGGAGGCAAAGCTATGGATATGGAAAGAAATCTGACTCTTCTTACGGATTTTTACGAGCTTACCATGGGCAACGGTTATCTCGGCTCCGGCCTTGCCGACACACAGTGCTGCTTTGACCTTTATTTCAGAAAGGTGCCCGACAACGGCGGATATGCCGTTGTATGCGGACTTGAACAGGCGATAGAATATCTCAGGAACATCCGGTTCTCGGATGATGATATAGAATATCTGCGCTCCAAGAAGATATTCTCCGAGGAATTTCTTGATTACCTGAAGAATTTTGAATTTGCCTGTGATGTATACGCAATACCCGAGGGAACGCCCGTGTTCCCCAATGAGCCGCTCATGATAGTAAAGGGGCCGGCTATACAGGCGCAGTTTGTAGAGACCATGCTGCTCCTTACGATAAATCACCAAAGCCTTATCGCCACCAAGGCGGCAAGGATCGTAAAGGCTGCTGACGGCAGGCCTGTGATGGAATTCGGTTCGCGCCGCGCACAGGGCAGCGACGGAGCGATATACGGAGCGAGAGCTTCATACATAGCAGGGTGCGCAGGCACCGCCTGCACCATTTCCGACAAGCTCATGGGAACACCCGCTGTGGGTACGATGGCTCATTCATGGGTACAGATGTTCGACAGCGAGCTTGACGCATTCAGGGCATATGCAAAGCAGTACCCCGACGGCTGTCTGCTGCTGGTTGATACCTACAATGTCCTTCATTCGGGCGTGCCCAATGCGATCACCGTATTCAACGAGCTCAAAGCCGCAGGTCACAAGTCACTGGGCATCAGGATCGACAGCGGCGACATCACCTATCTTTCAAAGAGTGCGAGAAAAATGCTCGACGATGCAGGTTTTCCCGATGCAAAGATCACCGTTTCCAACTCCCTCGATGAATACATCATCGCAGATATCATCCGTCAGGGTGCGTGCGTGGACAGCTTCGGCGTTGGCGAGCGCATGATCACATCAAAGAGCGAGCCTGTATTCGGCGGAGTTTACAAGCTCACTGCCGTCGAAAAGGACGGCGAGCTCGTTCCGAGGATCAAGCTTTCGGAGAACACAGCAAAGATCACCACTCCCTGCTTCAAGGAACTGTGGCGCTTCTACGACAGGGACACCGGAAAGGCAATGGCCGATCTTCTCACCGTCAGGGGCGAAGAGATAGACGACAGCAAGGAGCTCACGATCTTCGATCCCGACCATCCGTTCAAGCGCAAGCATCTTAAAAATTTCACCGCACGAAAGCTTCTGGTGCAGATATTCGACAAGGGCAAGTGCATTTACAAATCGCCCACCGCCACCGAGATCAGGGAATACTGCCGCCAGCAGACCGACACTCTCTGGGATGAGGTAAAGCGCTTCGAGAACCCCCACAACTACTATGTGGATCTTTCACAGAAGCTGTGGAACATCAAGCTCGATCTTCTCAACCGCATGAGTGAATAGTCGGCAAGGCCGACAGCTACTCGTGCGTTCATTTGAGCAGTAACGCCTGTTTGTAGCTCGGAGCTTTTATTTGTACATCTGTGCGAAGTCAAGGCAGAGCCCGCACCCACCCGTGCGTTCATTTGGATGGGAACGCCTATCCGCAGCTCGGCACGCAGGACCTGCGTCCACCTGTGCGCCAATTTGAACGCAGTATATAGACACAAAACTTATATTTGTATACTAAAGTTGACACAGATCATAAAATCTGATATAATCAATACAGCGGTGTCCCGGCCACGGGATGCCGTATAACAACTGTCCGTAGCTCAACTGGATAGAGCATCAGACTCCGACTCTGAAGGCTGTGGGTTCAATTCCCGTCGGGCAGACCATTCCCATCTTAATACAGCCGTTTGTGATGCATCACAGGCGGCTGTAAACCATTTATCAAAACTAATTTAATCAACAGCATAGCTAATATTAGCTTGCTCTTTTGATATGATCTTACGATACATAATATACAGAATATAGGCTCATACCAAATATTTTTCCTACATTTTGTTAATATTGCTAAAACCCGCTTGTATAGCCGCCCGAACAGCTGTGCATACTGTAACATTCATAAACATTCCCTGTTCAGATTGTGAAAATTAGGAAAAATATCAAAAAGCACTTGACAAGCCACCGCGGATATGGTAAAATGAAATTACCGAATAAGGCATAACGAATTCCCGCGAGGAGTTCTTATATACTGTTTTGCCGATGCAGACGGTAAAACGATTCGTTATCTTCCTTGTTTTATTTGATGAAACCCCGACGCTAATCGGGGTTTCTTTTTGTCCCCACGACTTTCATGCCGCCTGTATTTTGCCGCTGCAGACATTTTACGCACAAAAAAACAGCCGCACGATGCGGCTGTCGGGTTCATTCAGCGTTCTTTCTGATGCGGTATATGATCCTCACGGCGATAAGCGCCGCCACCGATACAGGCGGTACAACGATCGCTACGAAAAGCAGCGGTCGAGTCCCCGCCATGATCGAAGCATCCTGCCTTATCACGGAAAGTGACCAGTAATATGCAAACATAAGGGCGATCATGATCCCCTCAAGATCAAGCGTAACTATGAAGATATACCTCATGAGTATATCCCCCTGCTTTGTCACCTTTGCGCCAAGCTTCACCCGTTCGGCTGCAAAAGCCGCTGCTTTTATGATAACAAGGGCGATAAGGGTGATTATAAACGGGTAAAAGCCATAGGCCTTGCTGTCATACACATCAAATTCAAATCTGCCGCTGAAATGAACCCCTGCTTCCTCCGGAAGCGAGCCGTAATTCATGAGAAAATACAGAAGATCCACAGCGAATATGAACCATGACAGCGCCGTAAAGATAAAATGCGCCCGCGACATCACATAGTATGCAATGCCGAATACACCCCTCATTTCATCAGGTCTTTCCATAATTCACCTCTGTCTGGCAAAGCGCCGGATAAACGCACGGTCTCAGCATTCCCGGGAAATGTTTAGTATTAGTATAAAAGGATATGCAGATCACTCCGCATATCCTTTTTATTCAGATCTCCTGCTTCTCGATGAAGTCCATTTCGTCCTCGATAGACTTCATTTCCTCGTAGGTCTTTGTGATGGGAGCCTTTGTCCAGCGGCGGTTGCCCTCGGAAAGTCTCGGCATCTGTCTGTATACATATGTCGTCCAGAATACGGCGATCATAGTGATGGTCATGAAGATTATTCCCACATCGGTAACATCGGGGAGCTCCAGACCGTGGCGTGTCTCGTTGGGATCGGGAATAACGAAGAGCAGGTAACGGGGGATAACGCTCACGGCTGCGATCAGCGAAGCTGCGTAACCGAAGAAGCACATCCAGAAGCGGTCCATAGGCTTTTCCATGCCGTTGAATACCTTAGCGACCTGCAGGAAGAAGAGCACGCCCAGCATTCTGGAGACCATTTCGTAAAGTCTGTTGGTGGAAAGAGCTACCATGCTGTTCTCGGCGATCATCCTGATAAGGTGAACTATCTGCCAGATGGCGTATGTTGCCAGAGAAGCGCAGTTTGCGTGAGTAATGCCTATCTCCTTGAAGATGTTTACCGCAATGGAGATGAATGTGAGTGCCACAAGGATGATCAGTATGTGGTGGAAAAGTATGCCTGCATTGTAGCCTGTGAGCATATTGTAGTCTCTTGCCTGAACGGTCGTGAGAACGCCGGTATTGATAAGCTCCTGCTTTGTTTCCTTGTTTCTGGTGATTATCTTGAAGAAATCAACAAAGATGCCCGCAAGCTGTATGGCCGCCATGAACAGCGCTGCATAGCCCGCAGCATCGGGGAGCTTCTTTGCAAGCTTGTCATATCGCAGTCGCCACGGGTTGATCAGGATGACCGACTTTATGACCTTGTCCCTTGCATTGCCCGTCACGAGGATGAAACCTATGATAGCCATTCCTATGACAATTACTGCCAGCGGGAAATTCAGGAAAATGGACTTGTTGATGTACTTTCCGGACTCAAAATTGAAGTTTGTCATCAACTGATATGTCCTTGCTGCAATGGCAACGACCACTGTGATGATGTACACAAACATGGATGCACTTTTCTTCAGCGGGCTCTGCCTGTTGGCGCGGGCTGTGTTTCTTTCCATTACAGCCTTTTCATCAATAAACTTAGCCATTTCACACATTCCTTTCGGGCATGGCATTCTTTAGTATATCAGCACATAAAAGTGTGCCGGATAGATCATCAGATTACAACACATATTTATTTTACTACATATATTACAAATTGTCAAGTAAAATACTAATATTTTTCAAAACGCTGCGCCCATAGAATGTAAAAATTTTCCGTATCGTTTATGTGCAATATCCCGATAAGGCCATATGACGGAAAAACTATCCCCCGACAGCGCCTGTCCGGGCACAATCGGGGGAGCAGCTATGTTATTCTGTCACGGTCTTGCCGCCTTTTTTGCCTGTTCCCTTTATCACGGGAGAGATGTACTTATATACTGCTGCAGTCACAAGCGAGCAGCAGGCACCCTTTATAAAGGTAAAGGGCATATTGAACATCAGCAGGCAGGAAAGAAGGCCATCCACATTGGGGTTAATCTCCTGATAAGCCGCGATTATGGCATCAATGGGCATAAACTTGGTATAGACAGGGTAAACGATGAAGTAATTGGTGAACACGCTTATCACTGCCATTGCCACAGCGCCCACAGCGCAGGCAATAAGCGCAGTCTTCTTATTCTTTTTCAGGCTGTAGATAACTCCTGCAGGCACCACAAAGGCACATCCAAGCAGGAAGTTGGAGAGCTCGCCCACGCCGCCTGTCTGGCTCTGGGTAAGATTGATAAGGTTCTTGATAAGGCACACGCACACTCCCGAGAGAGGCCCCAGTGCAAACGAGGATATAAGCGCCGGCAGGTCGGAAAAGTCAAATTTGATAAACGACGGCATGAACGGCACAGGAAAGTCGAGCATCATCAGTACAGATGAAAATGCGCCCATAAGAGCTGTGATAGTGAGCCATCTTGTTTTTGTTGTCGTGTTTGTCATAACTACACATCCTTTTTTTGATTTGATCGGCCGGCTATCTTATAGGCTCTTTTCATGTGTTCTTCTGTCTTCGCATAAAACACACATCAGAGTTTATAGCCGCCCGATCCATGATATATGCTATGCGGCGGATGCAAAAAGCCTGCCCTTTTAAGGGGGCAGGCAGAAAGACCTTGTACAGTGATGCACAAAGCACAATGTTTCTCCCATCCGGACTTTTACCGTCGGTACAGGAATTACACCTGTTCATGTCCCGCTTGCGGCAGGACTCGCAGACTATACTGCCGGTGAGGAATCACACCTCGCCCCAAAACATTTTATATTGTATTTATGAGTCTTACTCCTCGGAGGAGCCGTCCTCATCCACGATAAGCTCGAGAGATTCACCGCATACAGGACATGATGTCATGCCGCCCTCGATATCCTCCTCGCTGAGATATATCACATCTCCGCAGTGGGGACAGGTGACTTCGTAAATACCCTCGTCATCCTCATCGGTATCCTCTTCATCATCGTCATCATCATCGCCGTAGATATCATCGATGATGCAACTGAGGTCGGTATCCATATCCGCTACGGCATCGTCAAGATAGCCTACGCTGTCGGAAACTCTGTCGATCTCCTCCGCCATCTCGCCGAGAAGCTCGGTGATAAGAGCGGTGACCTCATCGTCGATACCCTTTCCCTTTACAAGACCGCTCAAATATGCAGCCTTTTCGGAAAGTGACCTGAATTCCATAATACCACACCTCACTGTTCATATACAGTCAGCCCGCTTTCACACCGGCCGTCTGTTTTCACGCTGTTCTGCCCGCACTGCTCACGCTGCTGTAAGCCGCCTTGCCGCCTTGCCTCCGTGCAGCCTTGCATCCATGCCGCCGAGCCGCCGTGTGCCGGACAGGAGCCCCGTGATCAGGCTCTTTCCATGTACTCGCCTGTGCGGGTGTCGATACGGATCATGTCGCCCTCGTTGATGAACAGGGGAACCTTGATCTCAGCGCCTGTTTCAAGAGTAGCGGGCTTTGTTGCGTTGGTAGCTGTATCGCCCTTGAAACCGGGATCGGTCTGTGTTACCTGGAGCTCAACGAAGTTGGGGGGCTCTACTGCAAATACCTTACCCTTGTAGGAACATACCTTGCAGATCATCTGCTCCTTGACGAACTTGAAGTTGTCGCTGAGCTCTGCAGAGCTGATGGGTACCTGCTCATAGGATTCGGGATCCATGAAATAATACAGCTCGCCGTCGGAGTAGGAATATTCCATATCCTTTCTCTCAACGAATGCAGTGGGGAACTTTGCGGAAGGATTGTAGCTCTTTTCCACTACGGAGCCTGTGATAACATTCTTTACCTTTGTGCGCACAAAAGCAGCGCCCTTTCCGGGCTTAACATGCTGGAATTCAACGATCTGAAGAACATTTCCGTCCTCTTCAAATGTAACACCGTTTCTGAAATCGCCGGCAGTAATCATAAGTGACCTCCAAAAATTGTATAATCTACAACTATATTACCATAAAGAACGGTCAAATGCAAGACTTTTTTGAAAAAAAATTGTGTGGCAGGGGTAAATGGCGTTACAAAATGCCCAAAGGCCGCGAGCAAAATTTGTGCGAATTGCAGATTTTTAACGAATGATGATTTATTAATTGAAAACCTCACCGATTTTTGTTAAAATGGTATAAGGGTAGGTGTGTAAATTCACCATGCCCAAAAAACCGTCACCGAGAGGATGCGGTATTTCAAAGGAATTGAGTATGGATATCGGAATAGACCTCGGCACGGCAAATATAATGATAACCTCGGCTAACAGAGGCGTGATCTTCTACGAGCCCTCTGTGGTAGCATTCAACCGCGACACGGAGGAGATAATCGCTGTCGGGATGGACGCTTACCGCATGATCGGCAAAACACCCGACTATATCGCGGTGATACGCCCCCTGTGCGACGGTGTCATATCGGATTATGATATGGCGGATACGCTCATAAAGGAATGCATCAGGCGCGTCACGGGCGCACAGATCTTCATGCCGAGAATAATAATCTGCGTTCCCTCCCTTGCAACGGATGTTGAATGCCGCGCGGTGGTGAACGCCGCAAGGGATATCGGCGCACACAAGGTCTACCTCATTGAGGAGCCTGTTGCGGCGCTTCTGGGCGCAGGTGTGGATATATCAAGAGCCCACGGCTGCATGGTTGTGGATATCGGCGGCGGCACTACGGATATCGCCGTGATGTCCATGAACGGCATTGTGGTAAAAAATTCCGTAAAGCTGGGCGGCAACCGTCTCGATCAGGATATAATAAGGTATGTGCAGCTCAATCACAGGCTGCTCATCGGCGAGAGGACGGCGGAAAACGCAAAGATCGCCCTCGCCCGCGTGGATGCTCCCAAGGGTGAAAAGAAATTCACCGTCAGAGGCAGGGATTTGGTGACAGGTCTGCCCGCAGGTGTGGAGCTTACGGATGTGGATATGTACAACGCGGTGATAGATGACATAATGAAGCTCATCGAGGGCGTAAAGGTCGTACTTGAGGAGTGTCCTCCGGAGCTTTCGGGAGATATCGCCCAGGACGGCATACTTCTGACAGGCGGCGGTGCGCTGATAAGCGGTCTTGCCGAGCTGATGACAGCAGAGCTCGGAGTAAGGGTATACGCCGCAGACGATCCGATACAGTGCGTGGCAAGAGGCACGGGCATCGCCTACAAGCATATCAACGCCCTTCGCAACGGATTTGAACGGATATCGGCTTACAAGAAATGACGGCAGGCGGAGCCTGCACCCGCCCGGTCGGCAAGGCCGACAGCTGCCCGTATGCTTATTTGAACGGGAACCTTTATCTGAAGCTCAGTTCTCTTATTTGCGTTGATAAACTGCGGTTTGTCAGGCTGTGCCTGCAGCCGCTATCGGATAAACGGATCAAACACATAAACAAAGGATAGAATGTCCAGAGGGGTATAAACATGAATACAGCAATGCTGCTCAAACCAAAGAATCTGATAACATATCTCTACGGCGACATCAGTGCATCAGACGGACTTATCAAGCTGATCGAATCGGGATTCTCGGCTGTTCCGGTGATCAACCGCGACGGCTACTATCTGGGCGTGGTCAGCGAAAGGGACTTCCTTTTCTGCATCCTCGACGACGGAAACCTTGATTCGCTCAAGAAAGACGGTCTCACCGTTGGCAGCCTTGCCTCGGTCACCCGCTTTGAGCCTGTGTCCATCGATGCGGATTTTGAGATACTCTTCAAGAGGATAATCAACCAGAACTTCGTCCCCGTCATAGACAGCCGCGGTATGTTCTCCGGCATCGTCACAAGGCAGGATATCATAAAGTTCGGCATAAACCGCCTCAACCGCTATGAAAACGGTATGTAACGGAGAGCTGCCGTGAATCTGATAATCCTTGACATGGAATGGAACCAGCCTATCGGGAAGAAGAACATGATCACCCGCCCTGTGCCTCTTACAGGCGAGGTCATCCGCATAGGCGCGGTAAGGACCGATGAAAGCATGAAGGAGCTTTCGCGCTTTAATATGTGCGTTCGCCCGAAGTTCTATAAAAAGCTCAATTACGCCGTGGGGAAGGTGACCGGGCTCGAGGGCTCCTCCATAAGCTACGGCCAGCCCTTTTCGGATGCATACGCCCGTTTTGTACAGTGGTGCGGCGAGGATCCTGTGATATTCACCTGGGGCACTGAGGATGAAAAGATCATGCTTTCCAATCTGGCTGTGCACAAGATGGAAAATCATCTGCCGCCATATATGGATATGCAGGCGGTATTTTCCCACAGAGTGGCAAAGGACTCAAAGCAGTACGGTGTCAGCGCGGTGCTGGAATATTACGGTCTCGAGCAGGATCTTAAAGCTCACGATGCCCTCAACGATGCGATATACACCTACAGGATAGCCCGTGAGATGGGGCTTGTGCAGTATATCCCCGAATACCACGATATCGAAAGGGAGATCGCCGAAGAGCGGGCACGGCTCAGAGAGCAGCGCTACCGCAGGGAATTTGCGGGAATAGCCGGCATGGAGGCACTTCTTGCCAGCAGAAAGATCATGGTCTGTCGGTGTCCGGAATGCCGCTCGAAGCTGGAGCGCACCGCATTTGAGTTTGATAACGACAATGTGATGTCCGCAGAAGCCAAATGCGCCAACTGCGGGAAATTCACCATAGAGATACATATTAAAAACAATGACGACGGCACGATCAGTGCCCTGCGCATTTTTGAAAGGAAATGACATCAATGGCTTATGAATTTGATCCCAAGGCAGCTGCCGAATACATAACACAGTGGCTGCGCACCTATTTCGAGGAAAATGCCTCACCTGACACAAAGGCAGTAATAGGCATTTCGGGCGGCAAGGACAGCTCCGTTACCGCGGCGCTCTGCGTGAAGGCTCTCGGCAAGGACAGAGTAATCGGCGTGCTCATGCCTCAGGGTGTCCAGTCGGATATCAACTGCAGCGAGCTTCTGGTCAATACACTTGGGATAAAGCATTACAGGATCAATGTAGGGCAGACCGTGGAAACACTGCTGGGCGAGATCGGCTCTCAGGTGGAGCTGAGCCGTCAGGCTAAGGTGAACACTCCCGCCCGCATACGCATGGCCACCCTTTACGCTGTGGCTGCCTGTGAAAACGGCCGCGTTGTCAACACCTGCAACTGCTCCGAGGATCATGTGGGCTACTCCACAAAGTTCGGCGATGCCGCAGGCGACCTCTCTCCCCTTTCGCATTACACCGTCACAGAAGTAGTGGCCATCGGCGATGAACTGGGGCTGCCCCGCGAACTCACGCACAAGGTACCCATCGACGGCCTGAGCGGTCTCACAGATGAGGAAAACCTGGGCTTTACCTATGCCGATCTTGACAGATACATCCGCGGGCTGGACGATCTTTCCAACCGTCCCGAGCTGAAGGAAAAAATCGACAGGCTCAACAGGAACAATCTCCACAAGCTCCTGCCCATGCCGTACTGCCCGTATTACAGTCAGCAAGGCTGACAGCTACCCGTACTCTCATTTGAACGGTAACGCTTACTTGGGGCTCGGAGCTTTTATTTAACCCCACCGCTATTGTACTTGTCAACTAAAATCACCCCCGTCTGCTTTCAGCAGACGGGGGATTGCATTGCTCTACTGTATGGTCAACGGGCAAACGGCCTGTTGAAGGAACCTATCTCGATAAGATTCCCCTCGGGATCGGCGATATAGCAGGTGCGCTGTCCCCACGGCTCCGTTGTAGGCTCGAGTACCGGCTCCGCTCCCTTTTCCACGGCTTTGGCAAATTCCGCATCCACCTCATCAAAGGTATCCACATACAGAGCAAGCTCAAAATGGCCGTTGAGCCCTTTGACATATTCATATTTACGGCTTGTCATATCCTCAAAATCTTTTCTGCCGTAGAGCAGGAACAGGGTGCCGTCCTTTATAAGATACACATTGGATGTGTCCTCCGCTTCCTTTATCTCAAAGCCCAGCACATCCCTGTAAAAGCGTATCATTGCGCCCATATCATTTACAAAAAGTCCGAATCCGTCCAGTTTCATAGTATCTCCTCTCATTTTATCGGGTGTCTGATAACTGTTTTCAACTTATCGGGCGACACTTTTCTTGCGTCCGAAAGATATATCTCATGATGCTGACGGCTCTGCGTAATATCAAGCGAATATCCCTCACGCTCCATAAATTCATGCATAAGCTGCACGGTCGCAGGCTCATCATCATAGCTGCCGATGTGCATACACTGCACACACAGCCCCTCATCATAAGTCAGGAACTCCACTCCGGAGAAATCGGCCTTCTTCTTGTCTGCCGCCTCCTCTTTAGCCCATTCGACATCTTCCCTTGTAACAAAATCAGGCAGGCGGATAAGCGATATCCATCTGAGATCCTCCTTATGAGCATAGTCAATGCCACAAGTGCCGTCCTGCCGCCACAGCCCCTCTAACGGCGGTACCACATAATCAAAGTAGCCTTCGATCCGGCGGCTGCCCTTTTTGCTCATTCTGATCGTGAACGCGATCCCATAGAGCAGGCCTATCGCCTTTTTGTACTCACCGCCCTCAATATTCGGATCACCCTCTCCGCGCACGGCGATATAATTCATCTCCGGCACGGTGACGATAGTCGGCTTCTTCGGCGGCATATAGAACTCCCTGTATTCCTTCTTAAAGTCAAACGCCATTGTCTTCTCTCCTTTGCTGTAACAGTATGACAGCATTATAGCGCGTCAAACATGACAGCTGTATGTCATGTTTCGTATACGGAGAAAATATTTTTTACAAGCTCTGCAAATTCCTGCCGGTATTCCGGCGGCGCAATTATCTGTGCATCTCTGCCGAAGGTCAGGATGTAATTGAAAAACGAGTGTTTATCCGACCATGTGAAATCCATGACCACATCGCCGCTGTCATCATATCTGAGAAGGTCTGCTCCGAATTCGTCTATGAGCCGCCATTTCACGGAGGCATCAAATTTAACGGCCGCCTTTATTTTCCCCCTTGTATGCCGCAGCTTATCGGGGATATATTCGGGAACTGCTCTGTTTTCGCAGATCTCATCGGTAATATCGAGATCAGTGATACGCGTAAGTTTGAACATACGATAGTCCCTGCGCTGCGTACAGTAGCCCCACACATACCAGGCAGACCATTGAAAGATCAGATGATACGGCTCTATCCTGCGTCTGCCCTCTCCGTTCGGGGAAAAATAGCGGAAGGATATCACCCTGCGCTGTTCCATAGCTTTCTTTATCAGGTCAATCTTGTCCGCTACCGCTGCTCTGTCCCAGCTTGACAGGTCTATTATGATGTGATTATCCGCATTGACGCAGGCGGTATCATCAGCAGAGAGCTTTTCCATAAGCTGGCGGTAGCGGTTCGTCCCGCTCGCACTGTCAAGGCTTTGCAGTCCTGAAAGTATCGCCTGCATATCATCAGAGGAAAGCAATGTGCGGTCGATCCTGTAGCCGTCCATGATCGAGATACCGCCGCCCTGCCCCTGCTCTGAAACGATCGGTATGCCCGCCATATTTATTGATTCGATATCGCGCAGTATCGTCCGCCGTGACACCTCGAATTTTTCCGCAAGCTCGGCAGATGTTACCTTTTCCTTTTGCAAAAGAATGGAAAGTATGCCGATAAGCCTGTCTATTTTCATTTTTTCGCCTCATTTCAGTCGGCAAGGCCGGCGGTGAAACGCCGCTGTTGCTCGTATGCTTAATTGAAAGGTAACTCTCACTTGCAGCTCGAAGCTTTATCTTAATCCCACCACCGCCGCCTGAAGGCGGCGGTCCCCCTCCCTTTTCAAGGGAGGCAAGATACTGCCATTAATTAGTTATCGAGCAGCAGACTAAAATTCGCAAAATAAGAGTACGGGTACCAACAAGTTTTACCTGCCTGACGGTAGCCTTTTGTCTTAAATGGTTCGTTTGTAGCGAGTCAAAGGGGATGAAACACCAGAGGGACGGAACATAAGTTCGCAAGGGCGGCCGTATTTGTGCGCCGTCCCTCTTCGTTTCTCCCCTTTGTATCCCCTTTTCCCCACTCTCTTGTTGTTTTGCTTCCTGTCGAACCCCGCTTATAACCCACTCAGGCTTATCTGTGTACTAAATCCTACATTCACTCAGGTGGGTTCTGTGGGGACGGGCGACGATGTATGGCTGCTTTCTGTTTCATTTATCTTGCCCTGCTATTCTGTCTGTCCCCTGCTCTCATATTAGTCACCCTCTCCGGTCAGTTTGTGCATTATGATTTTGTCCGCCTGTCTTGCCGCCCCTGAAAGGAAGGAGCGTTACGGTGATGTAACGCTCCTTTTCATTTCAGATGATATTAGACATACGAGTTCCGAGCCCCAAAGAAGCATTCCCGCACAAATCAGAGTACGGGTAACAGCGGCGTTTCGCCGCCGGGCAGCTGTCGGTCTTGCCGAAACGGAATGTTTTTTTTGCATAAAATATAAGTTCCGAGACGCAAAGGAGCGTTCCCGTACAAATAAGCAAACGGGTAGCTGTCGGCCTTGCCGACCGGGAGGGTGCAGGCTCTGCCTGCCTTACCTGAAATATTCCAGCGCACAGAGATAGCTTTTCTTGCCAAGCCCCGCGATAACTCCGGTGCATACCGGCGAGATCACCGAATGATGGCGGAATTCCTCTCTTGTGTGTACATTGGAGATGTGTACCTCTATAACAGGAATGTGTATGGCCGCGATCGCATCCCTGATGGCGTAGCTGTAATGAGTGTATGCCCCCGCATTGATTATAATGCCGTCATACTCAAGGCGTGCGGCGTGCAGCGTGTCTATTATAGCGCCCTCATGATTGGACTGAAAGAAATCACATTCAAAGCCCAGCTCGGCCGCTCTCTGTGATATCTCCCCGCAGAGCGACTCCAGAGTGTCATTGCCGTATATGCCCGGCTCCCTTTCTCCAAGAAGATTGAGATTGGGTCCGTTTATCACCAGTATTTTCATTATGCTCTCCTCTCAGCGCATCCCGCCGGAAATATATGCAGCAAGCTCCCGCGCCATTTCGGAATGCTCCGCCCTGCGCGGATGCCCGGGTGTTGCCTTTCCGCAGCGTGAAAACATGAAATGATGCGCCTTTACGCCCTTTTGGCAAAGCTCCTGCGTTACCTCGTCAATGGCGTTGTCCCACTCGGGATCGTGCATGAGCACCGTAGTCAGCAGGATAATATCGGGCTTTCCGCCGTATTTTGCGTTCACCGCCGTGATAAGCGATATGTATGCATCCTTCCAGCGGCGGCGGAGCGTATCATCGTAAATATCGTAAACGCTGTCATCTGCCGGACAATGGGCATCGTTCTGCCCCAGCGCGAACACTACCACCCCGGGGGTGTACTTTGAGAAATCCCACTGTGTCAGCTTACCGCCCTCGGGGAAGTAGCACACCTTGTCATATACGGACTCCATGCCGATGCAGTCGGGCATATGGAAATAACCCATACCGTCCATAACGGAAATGCCGCCCTGCGAGATATTGTGGAAGCGGGCATTGAGAAGCCTTGCACACTGCCATGTGTAGCTGAAATAGGCGTTGTCGTAGATAGCGCCGTGGTTAGCGGGATCGTTTCTGCCCGTGAAATAATCCGCCTCGACAGCCTCGCCTGCGGAAACACTGTCCCCGTAGTACTCGATATCCATGCTGTAATTTGGCGTAAAGTCCACAAAGGTGCCGTCGGTCTCAAAGCTCTTGATGACCACGCTGTGATTTGCAGCCATGCTCTTGAAAAGCGTGAATGAATGTGTCATATCGCTTTCAAGGCCCTCTGCGGCGGTAAATGTGACTGTTTTGCGGTCGTTTTCCGCTCCCACAGCCAGTTTTCCCATTCGCCCGTCGATTATATATCCGAGAGTGATGGTTCCCCAGCAGGCAGCGCTCTCGAACTCCACGGATATCTTCGTTCCCTTAAAGCGCATCTCAGCCGATGTGGACGGGAAGAACCAGTGTGCGCCGTCCTCAGCGAGATCCATCCTTCCCATGTATTTTATAAGCTTGTTGTTATATCCGATCTTCATTATTCTTCTCCGTTTTGTGTCGCATTAACATCCTCTGTCACCGCAGTGGTCTCGGTCTCCTCTTCCGGCAGCGGCGCGGATTGCTTCGATATATTCAGCACTATCCCCATTTCCACCAGTTGAAGTATCAGCGCGGTGCCGCCGTAGCTGAAAAACGGCAGGGAGATACCTGTGTTGGGCATTGCATTGGACACAACTCCGATGTTCAGAAACGCCTGCAGGCCGATATGTACGATTATTCCCGTGGTAAGAAGGAAACCGTATTTATCCGGAGCATGGCAGGCAATGTAGATGCCCCTGACTATGAGCATTACAAAGAGGATTATCACGCACAGAGCGCCCAGAAAGCCCAGCTCCTCGCAGACGATGGAAAACACGAAGTCATTCTGCGATTCGGGAAGATAGAGGTTTTTCTGCCTTGACTGCCCGAAGCCCAGACCGAACCAGCCGCCGGAACCGATGGCGATGAGCGAATTTCTCGTCTGCCATGCAATGTCGTTGTTGGCCGCATCGAATGTGTGCAGCCAGCCGTCTATACGGTTCTTGATAAACTCATAGCCAGAGGAGTACAGATAATAGCCCACTCCGACCATGCCGACTGCGCCCGCGATGCCCGTTATGATAAAGTGGTCGAGCCTTACGCCCGCAACGAACATCATCGCAAAGCCGATGCAGACAATGATTATCGCACCCGAAAGATGAGGCTGCAGCGCCATGAGCGCAACTATGACTCCCATTATCACGCCATAGGGGACTACTCCGCGGGAAAAGGTCTTCATGGTCTTTGAATTGGATGCCATCAGATGGGCGAAAAGTATGATCATCGCCAGCTTTTCAAACTCCGAGGGCTGAAAGCGGATACCCGCAATGGTTATCCATCGGGTAGCACCGCCGACGGTCTTACCGATAATGGGCGTGATGGCCAGAAGCGCCGTACTTGCGGCAAATATAATGTAGGTCACGACCGGATTCTTGATCAGGTGGTAGTCAAACAGCGGGGTACAGAGCACCGCCATTACCGCAAGGCCGCCCAAAGCAAAGCCCAGCTGATGGGTAAAGTAAAAGTCGTAGACATTGTCCTTGGTGTCATGTATCGCCCATGCATAGGATGCGGAATACATCATGATCATTCCGAACGCCAGCAGTACGAGCACTATTATAAGAAACGGCACATCCACATCGCCGATATTCACTGTTTCCAGATATTCACGGTAGCCGCCGCTGCCCTTGCCGGGCATGAGGAACTTGAGAAGTGTCTTGTTATTGGCGTAGGGCACCTTTTTTTTCTCTTTTTTCTTCTTTTTTTCTGCCAATCTTTTCACTTCCTGTCACTTGCCGGTATACAGCAGATTTGCAAGCACACCGCCCAGCAGCGTAGCCGCAGAGAAGAGTATAACGATCTTGTTTTCGGAAAAACCGCTCTTTTCAAAGTGGTGGTGGATGGGTGTCATCTTGAAGATCCTGCGTCCCTCGCCGTATTTCTTCTTGGTGTACTTGAAGTAGCCCACCTGTATCACCACGGAAAGAGCCTCGAGGATATAGACTATCGCCGCTGCCACCAGCACTACATGCTCATGAAGCACAAATCCCACCGCACAGACGCTGCCGCCCAGGAACATAGAGCCCGTATCGCCCATGAATATCTTTGCGGGGTGGAAGTTCCACACGAGAAAGCCCAGGCATCCGCCTGCAAGTGCCGCACAGAATATCCTGTATTCACCGAAGTCTATGCGGGAGAATATCACCAGCATAGCCAGCGCGAACACCACTGTGATCGAGGAGCAGAGCCCGTCCACGCCGTCGGTGAGGTTTACCGCATTGGTAAGGTAGATGAGCACCAGTATCATTATGGGATAATAGAAATACCACAGCTCAAGGTTTCCGATAAAGGGGAAATGCACCGAGGTATCCGTATCGCCCAGAAAGCGCAGCGCCGCAAGGAACGCGCAGGAGATAAAGAACTGCATGATCATCTTCTGCTTGGGGTTGAGCCCCTCATTGCGCTTCTTGACTGCCTTTATATAGTCGTCCGTAAAGCCTACAACGCCGTTTAACAGCGCAAAGCCGAAGCCTGCTATGAGTTTATAAAAGTTCGTGGGATCGTGGTCTGCTCCCGCGGTGCTTATATACACGCCCGCGCAGACTGCGACAGCGAGCACCGTACCGAGGATGAACATGAAACCGCCCATGAGCGGCGTTCCGTTCTTGCTTTTATGCCACGCAGGCCCGTCCTCATAGATGGTTGCGCCGAAATTGAGCTTTCTGAAAAAGGGCACGAGGAACAGCCCCGACAATGCAGCGGCAATAAACGAGATCGCCGCAGAAAGAAATACTATCCACATTACTGATTATTCCCTTGACATAAGATTTATCACCGCAGCCCGCTGCGGTATGCGCCCGGAAAGCGCGTAAATACATTGTAGCACATATCATCAATAATGTCAATACGCGGTCAGCAAGGCGGGTAAAACCCGCTGTTACCCGTACTCTATTTTACGCGGAACCGTTAATTTGAAGCTCGGAACTTTTATGTATGCCCGCTGTTATTTTACACTTAGGTCGGCGGCGAAACGCCGCTGTTGCCCGGCCGGTAAGACCGGCAACTACCCGCGCGTTCATTTGTAGGTAACGCTCTTTTGCAGCCCGAAACTTTAGATTAATCCCACCACCACCGCCTGAGGGCGGCGGTCCCCTCCCTTTTCAAGGGAGGCAAGCCATTATCAGTATGGTTACGCTTGAAACAGCACTATAATTAAAGTTACGAGCCTCTAAAGTTCGTTCCATAACGAATGAGAGTACGGGCAGCTGTAGGCCTTGCAGATTCTCTGACTCACTCTATGTGAAAATAAGAGCTTCGGGCTCCAAATGAGCGTCTCATCTCAAATAAGAGCGCGGGCAACTGCGGACTTTGTCCGCCGAACGGTAGCCTGTTGTCCGAAACGGTTTATTTGTTGCAGGTCAAAGGGGATGAAACACCAGAGGGACGGAGCATCAGTCCGCAATAGCGGCAGTATTTGTGCGCCGTCCCTCTTCGTTTCTCCCCTTTGTATCCCCTTTTCCCCACTCCCTTGTTATTTTGCTTTGCAATTGGACACCGTTTATAACTCACTCAGGATTATCAGCACATTAAATTCCACATTCACTCAGGTGGGTTTTGTGGGGATATGCGCCAATGTATGACTGCTTTCTGCTTCATTTTCTTACCCTGTCATTCTGTCAGCCACCGGCTCTCATATTCGTCAAACTCTCCAGTCGGCAAGGCCGACAGCTACCCGCGCTCTTATTTAAGCTGTGGCGCTCATCTGCAGCCCGAAACTCTCGTTTCCGAATAGGGTGAGTTAGAGAACCGGCAAGGCTGACAGCTACCCATAATTCCATTTGGACGATAACTCTCGTTTGTGGCTCGAAGCTTTAGTTCGCAGCCGAACCGATCGATGCAGAAAATTTTTCAAAAAAATTGTCCTTTTTCACGGGAGCATCGGTTAAAGATACAGAAACGAAAAAGATTTCCTTAATCCCCTCCTTAAAATCTCTATTTTATCCCAAATGATCAGGCGGAGCCGATTGCAGACGGCTCCGCCTTAATCATGTTATGCGATATGTCTTTTTTGCCTTCCTTGCCGATACTTAAACTTACTCTATGTGAAAATCAGAGTTCCGGGCTCCAAATGAGAGTTTCCGTTCAAATGAAAGCGCGAGTGGGTGCAGGCTCTGCCTGCCGGGCTGCAAAAGAGCGTTACCCACAAATGAACGCGCGAGTAGTTGTCGGCCTTGCCGACTGCCTGCATGTTTGACATATTCTGTATTGTGTGGTAGAATTGATCTTGTGATCCGTCCGGATAACACATATGATATAATGGGGGAATTAAAATGGACGAAAAGAAAACGGCAAACGCAGGAAAAGCTGTGCGCATCACCACAGTTCTTACCCTTGCGGTGGCACTGTCTGAGCTGATCTTCGCTTTCACTCAGTATAAGCAGGGCATGACCGTCGGCGATGTGGCAACCTATGTAACGAACAACCACCATATTTATCTTCTGCTTCTGATAATCGCAAACATCGCACTTCTGCCCGCGGCATTGTTTCTCTATAAAGAAAACGGCATCAGCATCAAGGATGAGATCTACGATAAAAAAACACTCGGAAAGGATATCCTGTACGGAGTAGGCGCGTTCATTGCATCTGAAGTCATAGGCGATGTTTACGGCTGGCTGATAAACCTCATCCCCGGCATCGGCACGACAGAGCTTGCGAGACAGGGACGCGAGCTCAACACAGGTGTCGTGATAATGGATGTGATCGCGCTGATCCTCGTCAGCGGCATATGCAAGGAAATATATTTCAGGGGACTGGCAATGCGGTTTGCCGCACCTGTTTTCGGAGAGCTGCCTGCACTCCTCCTTTTCAATGTCCTTTTTTCGATCCTCGACTGGCACAATCTCGGCGTATCCTTTATCATCGGCCTGATATGGATATTTGCATACCGTAAGACAAGACACCTTATAACACCCATGATATGCCACTCATTGGCGGGTACATTCTATCTTGTGTGGTCGCTGATAAGCCTTTCGTAGCACCACCCTTCGCCGCCAATATTTCCTGTTTATCTTTCCCGCATCCGTCGGGAAAGATAA
The DNA here is from genome assembly GCA_946186215.1 of uncultured Ruminococcus sp. GTDB lineage: Bacteria > Bacillota > Clostridia > Oscillospirales > Ruminococcaceae > Huintestinicola. The sequence goes on from CAMHMM010000005.1 coordinate 21,646, forward strand.
ATTTTTCAGCATCGCACCAATATGACCAATGTCATATAAGAAATATGTCTTTTTTCACTTCCGTAAAATTTCGGAATATGCTAAACTATATAAAAGTATAAAAACAACCGCACAGCCCTTTACATTTATAAAGGAGAAATCTTTTGAAGGTCATCATCATAAGACACGGCGAGGTCGATCTCCCGCGCAGCAAATACTGTACATCAGATACATTTGACAAGGAGTGCAGTGGGTACGACAAAGCACCGCTCAGAAAAGCATCCTACAGCATCCCGGCAGACACATATCGGGATATATACATAAGCGGGCTTTCCAGAACATTTGATACCGCGCTGGCAATCTTCCCCGGCCGCAGCTTCAGAAAAACACAGCTGATAAACGAGGTACCGCTCAGATCGGGCTTTGATACAGGGATGAAGCTGCCCCTGTGGTTCTGGAACACCATCGGCAGGCTCCAGTGGCTGCTCGGCAGCAAAAGACAGCCAGAAAGCCGCCGCTTTACACAGAAGAGGGCAAGGAAATTCATCGGGATGATATGCAGAAAAGACACGGACTGCGCAGTGATAACACACGGATTTTTTATGCATACGCTGTTATCCGAAATGAAAAAAGCGGGTTTTGACATAAGCCACAGCCGTGCCGCCTATAAAAACGGGGAATATGTGATCGCAGAGCGATGCATCGGGAGGAAGTCATGACAGGTATATATTTCAGCGGAACGGGAAATTCCCGCTATGCGGCGGAAAAATTCTGCAGCGAGTTCGGTTGTGATGATGTTTATTCCATTGAGGATGCAGATATCGCAGACCGCATCCGGTCGGATGATACGATCGTGTTTGCATATCCCGTCCAGTACAGCTCGGTGCCGAAGCTCGTGCAGGATTTTATATCGGCCAACAGCACCCTGTGGAAGGAAAAGAAGATTTTTATCATCGCCACAATGGGGCTTTTCAGCGGCGACGGCGCAGGCTGCCTGGGACGGCTGCTGCAAAAGCACGGAGCACAGATCATCGGCGGGCTGCACCTTAAAATGCCGGACAGTATAGGCGATGTCAAAGCGCTCAAACGCCCGCTTGAAACAAACAAGGAGCTTGTGCAGGATGCCTGCCGCAAGATCAGCGACTCGGCAGAACACTTAAAGGCAGGCACACCCACGCAGGAGGGGCTGGGAGCGCTGTATCACCTTGCAGGCCTTTTCGGGCAGAGGCTGTATTTCGGCCACCACACACGAAAATACTCGGAAAAACTAAAAATAGATGCGGATAAATGCGTTGGCTGCGGCAAATGCGAAAAGCTTTGCCCGATGGAAAATATAAAGCTCAGAAGCGGCAAGGCCATATCCGGAAACAAATGTACTATGTGCTACAGATGCATAAATCAGTGCCCGAAGCAGGCGATAACGCTTATCGGCAAAAGCGTCATCGAGCAGGGAACTATAGAAAAGTATATATAATATAAATATAAAAGTGCAGGCAACTGTCGGCCTTGCCGTCTCAAAACATCAGCAGGAATAACAGTTCCAAGCTACAAGATAAATTCTGCCCACAAATCAGAGTACGGGTAACTGCTGCGTTACGCAGGCTCTGCCTGCCTTGCCTACCCTGAAAGGGGAGGGGGACCACCGCCCACAGGCGGTGGTGGAGGGGTTAAATAAAAGCTCCGAGCCACAAGCGAACCTCTGCCCACAAATCAGCGCACGGGCAGCTGTCAGCCTTGCCGACAGGATGGGTGCAGGCTCTGCCAATCGTACAGTATAACTTCTGCGGAAACAAAAGTTCCGAGTCACAAAACAGCGTTACCATTCAAAATAGAGTACGGGTAACATCGGCGTTTCGGCAAGTTTAAGCCAAATATT